>NZ_JBHXTL010000014.1:0-42035 GCF_042677365.1 Kitasatospora sp. NPDC127116 | reverse complement strand
CCCGGGCGCTGCGGCGGCCCATTCGTGGCCGGCGGGGGGGGGTGGGGGGGGCTGTGTCCGCCTTGGTGCCTTCGGCTTGCGGTTTTTCTGGCCGGCGGCCGGTACCCCCGTCAGGGGCACCGGCCGCCGAAAGCGCTGGTCGGACGGGTGTCACACCCCCAGCGAGCGCTTCACGAAGTCGACCTGGAGCAGCAGCAGGTTCTCCGCGACCTCCTCCTGCGGGGTCATGTGGGTGACGCCGGACAGCGGCAGCACGGTGTGCGGGCGCCCGGCGGCGAGCAGCGCCGAGGACAGCCGCAGGGTGTGCGCGGCCACCACGTTGTCGTCCGCCAGCCCGTGGATGATCATCAGCGGGCGCTCCAGGCCGGCCGCGTACCCGCTCAGCGAGTTGGCGGCGTACACCTCGGGCCGCTCGGCCGGGTCGCCCAGGTAGCGCTCGGTGTAGTGGGTGTCGTACAGCTCCCAGTCGGTCACCGGCGCCCCGGCCACCGCCGCGTGGAAGACGTCCGGGCGGCGCAGCACGGCGAGCGCGGAGAGGTAGCCGCCGTACGACCAGCCGCGGACGGCGACCCGGTCGAGGTCCAGCGGGAACTCCCCGGCGAGCGCCCGCAGCGCCTCCACCTGGTCGTCCAGGGTGGCCCCGGCGAAGTCGAAGGCGATCGACTTCTCCCAGGCCGGCCCGCGCCCGGGCGTGCCGCGCCCGTCGGCGACGACCACCGCGAAGCCCTGGTCGGCGAACCACTGCGAGTTGAGGTGCGGGTTGTGCGCCTGGACGACGCGCTGGCCGTGCGGGCCGCCGTACGGGTCCATCAGGACGGGCAGCAGGCCGTCCCGCTCCCGGTCGTAGCCGGTGGGCAGGAAGACGGCGGCGGGGATGCGGCGCTCGCCGGCGAAGCGGAAGACCGGGCGGGCGGTGATGACCGGGGTCTCGGCGTACGAGGCGATGGTGGCGACGTCGTCGACCGCCAGGCCCTCGGGCAGGTCCCGGGCGACCTGGACCAGGGTGCCGGGCAGGTCCGGCTCGGCGGTGGCCCGGACGGTGATCCCGCCGCCGTGCACCGCGCTGGTGACGGAGGTGAACGGCCGCCCGTTGGCGGACTCCCAGCCCAGTCGCGTGCCGTCGTGGCTGATCCGGCCGACGCCGATCCAGCCCGGCTCGGGATCGGTCTCCTCGGCGCCGCCGGCGGCGCCGAAGAACACCTCCCGCTCGGTGACCGCGACGACCGAGCGGACGTGCAGGTCGGCCCCGGTCACGGTGCGGTCGCCGATCACCAGCGCCCGCACGCCTCCCTCGTCGGAGATCCGGACCAGCTTGCCGTCCGGGGTCCAGGCCGGCGCGCCCGGGAACAGCTCCAGCCAGGCGCCGTCCTTCTCCTCGTGCAGCACCTCGGTGGCGCCGGTGGCGGCGTCCAGGCCGAGGATCCGCTGGCCGCGCTGGTCGCGGGTCTGGACCAGGAGCAGCGGCACGCCGCCCTTCGACCAGTGCACCCGGCCCAGGTACGGGTAGGCCTCGCGGTCCCAGACCACCTCGGTGCGCCCGCCGTGCAGGTCGAGCAGCCAGAGCCCGACCTCGGCGTTGGCGCCGCCGGCCGCCGGGTAGGCGACCTCGGCGGGCTCACGGTCCGGGTTCGCCGGGTCGGCGATCCACCAGCGGCGCACCGGGCTGTCGTCGGCGCGCTCGACCAGCAGCCGGTCGCCCGCCGGGGACCACCAGAAGCCGCGGTCGCGGTCCATCTCCTCCTGCGCGATGAACTCGGCCTGGCCCCAGGTGACGTTCGGGCCGTCCGGCTCGGCGAGCACCCGGTCGCCGCCGCCGTCGGTGCGGGTCAGCCGCAGCTCGCCGGCGGTGTTGGCGTACGCGACGTAGGCGCCGTCCGGGGAGAGGCGCGGGTCCAGCAGCGGCCCCTCGGCGGGCAGTTCGGCGGTGGCGCCGGTGGCCAGGTCGGCGGTGAACAGGCGGCCGGAGAGGGCGAAGGCGGCCAGCTGCCCGGCCGCGTCCAGGGCGTAGCCGACGATGCCGGCCGAGCCCTCGCGGCTGCGCTCGCGGCGGGCCCTCTCGGCCGGCGAGAGGTCCTCCTCGCCGCCGCCGAGCAGCGCGGCCGGGTCGGCGGCGACCCGCTCCTCGCCGGTGGCGGTGTCGAGGGTCCAGAGCAGGTTGGCCCGGTCGCGGCCGGATCGCGAGCGGAGGAAGACGACCCGCGAGCCGTCCGGCGCGACGGAGAAGGAGCGGGGCGCGCCGACGGTGTAGCGCAGGGTCCGCGCGTACTGCCTCGGGAAGGTGTCGGCAGAGGTGTGGGAGGTCATGGCACCAGACCTTATGACGACGGACCACCACCCCCGGGTGTGCGTTGATCACTCGTTCGGAGCATCGTCGACAAGTACGCCCCAAAGAGGTCCAAACCGCCTCCGACCGGCCCACGCGCCCCTCGGATGCCACGATGCCCCGGCGCGCGCGGACTCACCGAGGGTAATGACACCCTCACCCATCGGGTATGACTTGTCGCGCGAGTGAACGTCCGGCCC
This sequence comes from Kitasatospora sp. NPDC127116, assembly GCF_042677365.1. Classification (NCBI taxonomy): domain Bacteria; kingdom Bacillati; phylum Actinomycetota; class Actinomycetes; order Kitasatosporales; family Streptomycetaceae; genus Kitasatospora; species Kitasatospora sp. NPDC127116. Next base: position 39,512 of record NZ_JBHXTL010000014.1, on the reverse strand, counting down.
CGTCCCGGACCGCGGTCACCCGCAGCCCCCAGTCCCGCACCGTCCCTCGCCGCTCTCCCCCGGGCGGCGTGCCCGAGAAGGGGTGTGAGCCGACATGGCCATGAACATCTCCGCCGCCGTGCTGATGCTGGTCATCGTGGTGATCCTGATCCGCCGGTCCGGCCTGAAGCTGGCGCACGCGATCGTCTGCGCGCTGCTGGGCTTCTACCTGGCCTCCAGCTCGATCGCCCCGTCGATCAGCCAGGTCACCAGCAACCTCGCCGGAATGATCAACGGCCTGAGGCTCTGACCCCGCCGCCGCGGCCGCGAGGGCCTGCTCGTCGCACGCGCGCCCGCCCCCGCCTCCCTCCGGGCGGACGACGGGAGCGTGACGACAGGCCCTAGGCTTCCTCCCATGACCGCGACTACCGGCCGCCGCCTCCTCCTGGTGCACGCGCACCCCGACGACGAGTCGATCGGCAACGGCGCCACCATGGCCCGGTACGCCGCCGAGGGCGCCCGGGTCACGCTGGTGACCTGCACCCTCGGCGAGGGCGGCGAGGTGATCCCCGCGCGACTGGCCCACCTGACGGCCGATCGGGACGACACCCTCGGCGCGCACCGGATCGGCGAGCTCACCGGGGCGATGCGCGCCCTCGGCGTGACCGACTTCCGCTTCCTCGGCGGCCCGGGGCGCTACCGCGACTCCGGGATGATGGGCGTGCCCGAGAACGACGTGCCCGGCTGCTTCTGGCGGGCGGACGTCGAGGAGGCGGCCGGCCACCTGGTCGCGGTGATCCGCGAGACGCGCCCGCAGGTGCTGGTCACGTACGACCCGGACGGCGGCTACGGGCACCCGGACCACATCCAGGCGCACCGGGTCGCGATGCGCGCCCACGAGCTGGCCGCCGACCCGGCGCACCGGCCGGAGCTGGGCCCGGCCTGGCGGATCGCCAAGGTGTACTGGAACCGGATGCCCCGCTCGGTGATCGAGGCCGGGCTCGCCGAGGCCGCCGCCAAGGCGCCCTTCCCGGGCGTGGCGCAGCCCTCCGACGTCCCCGGCGTGGTCGACGACGAGGTGGTCACCACCGTCCTGGACGGCGCGGCGTACGCGGGGCGCAAGGCCGCCGCGCTGACCGCCCACGCCACCCAGATCACCGTGGACGGCGCCTTCTTCGCGCTCTCCAACGACCTCGCCCAGCCGCTGTTCACCACCGAGTACTACCAGTTGGTGCACGGCCAGGCCGGGCCGGGCGGGCCGGAGGACGACCTGTTCGCCGGCCTTCCGCTCGACGCCGCCCACGCCGAGGAGGGCACCCGATGAGCAAGTCCGACGCCACACCGCCGCGCCGCACGCTCGCCGCCGCCGTCCTCGGCACCCGCGAGGAGCGGCTGGCGGAGCCCCAGCCCCCGCGCGCCGCCCGGATCGGGGCCTACGTCCTGTTCTTCCTGCTGGGTGTCGCGGTGTCGGTCTGCGGATCCTTTGTGCAGGCCCTGTGGCCGCCGGTGGGAGTCCTGTTGGCGCTCGCCGCGACCGGCGCCACCTTCTACGGCGGCCTGCGGGTCACCGGCACCCGGCTCGGCGCGGGCGCGCCCGCGGCCGGCTGGTTCCTGGCGATGCTGCTGCTGATCGTGCCCCGGCCCGAGGGCGACAACGTGCTGTGGTCCAACGCCACCTCGCTGGCCTGGCTGTTCGCCGGGTCGGTGCTGGGCGTGATCTGCGCCACCCTGCCCACCCGCACCAGCTGGTTCCCCGGGGTGCCCGGCCCCCCGCGCTGACCCGGGTCGTGCACGGCGTACCGTACCGCGTACGACGAGCAGTCAGGAGCGTACGGCCTTACTCTCATACCGGAGGAACCGGACGTATCAGGATCTGTCCGAAGCCGTTCGCCGCTCAGTTCTTCCCAGTATGGTGGTCCCGCAGAACGCCGTACCCGACCGCCGCCCGCCCCAGCCAAGGCCCGGCGACCACGAACCGCGGTCGCGCCGCACGGCCCGCCCGCGAACCCGGAGCAGAGCAGCATTGAGCAGCCGCGAATCTGACAACGCCCACCCGACGCCCCGGCGCACGGGCCCGGACGCCTACCCGTCGGGCACACCGCCCTACGGCACGCCGGGGCTCCCCGGCGGCGACCGGGCCGACGCCGGACCGGGCGCCGCGTCGGGCGGCGAGGACGACGGTCCGAAGACCGAGACCACCCTGACCACCCGGGTCCGGATCAACATCCCCGGCTCGCGTCCGATCCCGCCGGTCGTCGTCCGCAGCACCGTCAAGAACGAGGACGGCCCGGGCGATGACGCCCCGGCCGCCGCCGCCGAACCGGGCGGCCCGCGGCACCGCTCCGCGCCGACCTCGCCCGTCCTCGGTGTGATGGACGACGGCGGCCGCCAGGCCGCCCCGCCGAACCTGCCGCCGGAGTGGCAGATCCCGCCGATCCCGCCGGCGACCTCGGAGTCGGAGTCCACCGGCGCCTGGTTCCGCCCGCGCCAGAAGAAGGCCGCGACCGCCGAGTCCGCGCCGGCCACGGCTCCGGCGACCGTTCCGGCCGGTGCCGTGGGCACGACGGAGGCCCCGGTCGCCCCCGGCGGCGCCGAGCCGCGCCCGCAGGGTGCCCGTCCGGCCGCGGGCCGGCCCGCCCGTGCCGACGGCGCGCGGAACGGCGCCCCGAACGGCCGGCCGGTGCCCGCCCAGGGCAAGCAGCCGAACCCGGCAGCCGCGCCCGTCGCGCCGTTCCACGCCGAGGCCCCGGTGGAGGAGCCCGGCGTGTACGAGGCCGCCGACCCGTTCGCGCCGGTCACCGACCCGTTCGGCACCTCCGTTCCCGACGCCGGCGCGCAGGGCCTGCCCCGGCGCGACGGCGGCCAGCAGAGCCGCGGACAGCAGAACGGGCAGCAGAACGGGCAGCCGCAGAACCGTCAGCAGCGCAAGAACCGGCCGGGCGGGCCGCAGCAGCCCGGCCCGCAGAACGGCTTCCAGCCGAACGACCACCAGGCGCCCGCGCCGCACCCGCAGGCCGAGCCGAACCCGGAGGACACCTCCGTCGACGGCTTCGCGCCGATCCGCGACAACACCCCGCCGCCCGCCGCGATACCCGGCCTGCCCCAGAACGGCGCCCCGCACGGCGCCGACGGCCGTCCGCAGCCGGGCCTGTTCGCCTCGGCCCCGACCGGCACCGACCCGTTCGCCGCCCAGCGCCCGGCCGCCCCCGGCCACGGCCAGGAGGTCCCCGCCGCTCCGGCGGGCCCCGGCGCCCTCTTCGCGGGCGCGCCCGGCACCGCCGCGCAGCCCGGCGACCCGGAGGCCACCGCGGTCACCCCGCTGCCGGCCCCGGCGCCCGGCCCCCGGCCCGAGGGCTCCGAGGAGACCCGGAACGCCAAGGGTGGCAAGGGCGGCAAGGGCGGCAAGGGCTCCAAGGCCGCCCCGGCCCCCGCTCCGGCCCCCGCCAAGGCGAAGGCCGAGCCCGCCGCCCCGGCCAAGGCCAAGCGCGGCGGGGCCGGCAAGAAGCTGGTCAAGCTGGGCGTCTACGGCATCGTCGCGGTGCTGTTCCTCGGCGCCGCCGCGTACGGCACCGGCCTGATGCTCAACCAGTCCGACGTCCCCAAGGGCACCGTGGTGCTCGGCGCCGAGATCGGCGGCAGCAGCCGCGACCAGGCGATCCACCAGCTGGACGAGTCGGTCGGCAAGGCCGGCCAGCAGCCGCTCAAGCTGAAGATCGGCGACCAGGCCGTGGACCTCGACCCGGCGGTCGCCGGCCTGAGCTTCGACACCACCGCCACCGTGGACGGCCTGGCCCAGCACAGCTACAACCCGCTGGACGTCTTCAAGTCGCTCAAGGGCGGCACCAAGACCGTCGCCCCCGAGGTCAAGGTCGACAAGGCCAAGCTCAAGGCCGCCCTCGACACCCTCGCGGCCGGTTCCGGCCAGGGCCTCCAGGAGGGCTACGTCAAGTTCGGCGACGTCAACGGCGAGCCGATCGTCGTGCCCGGCCGGGCCGGCCAGGCGGTGGACTCGGCGAGCGCCCTGGACGTGATCGCGCAGGCCTACCGCGACCGCGCCGACGGCAAGCCCGAGCAGCCGATCGCCCTGGCCGTCACGGCCGCCCAGCCGAAGATCTCCACCCAGGCCCTCCAGGGCGCCGCCGACACCCTCGGCAAGCAGATCGCCGCGGGCAAGGTGCACGTCGTGGCCGGCGCCAAGTCCTGGGACTTCGGCCCGAAGACCGCCGCCAAGGCGCTCACCCTCGTTCCGGACGCCTCCGGCAAGATCGTGCCCAAGTGGGACCTCGACGCGCTCGCCGCCCAGCTGGGCACCGCGTTCGACAAGGTGAAGGTCAAGAAGAACGGCCAGGTCGCCGCGATCACCCCGCAGGACGTCGCGGACGGCATCACCTCGGTGCTCGACAAGACCGGCGACAAGGACCGCACCTTCAAGTTCGTGGTCTGACGCGGTCGGGGGCCGGCGCGTCCGCGTCCGCCGTACCCGCACCGCACGAGGGGCGGGCCCGCATCCGGGCCCGCCCCTCGACAACACCCGTCCCGGTCAGCAAGATGTGACGCCACACCATCCGCCACATCCACCCCGGGGAGCACGCCGATGCGCCGCCGCCTCCAGCACCACGGGACGGCCCTGCTCGCCGGTCTCACCGTCCTCACCCTCTCGCTGGCCCTCTGCTCCTGCACCTCCGGTCAGGACGCCGCCGAGGCCCCGACGGCCGCCCTCGCGTCGCCCAAGCTCACCTCGGTCGACATCAACCCGCACGACCGGGCCCAGCTGCGCCAGGGCGGCACCCTGAACCTGGCGATCGCCCAGTTCTCCCGCCAGTGGTCGCCGATCCACACCGACGGCAGCGAGTCCTCGACCGTCATGGTCAGCAAGCCGCTGCTGCCGACCTTCTTCCGCTCGGACGCGGCCGGCACCCAGACCCCCAACCCGGCCTATCTGCAGGAGGCGCACGCCGAGCTCAGGGACGGCCGGCAGGTGGTCACCTGGACGCTCAACCCGAAGGCGCACTGGTCCGACGGCACCCCGATCACCTGGCGCGACATCGAGGCCAACTGGCGTGCGCTGAACGGGAAGGACCCGGCCTACAAGTCCTCCAGCAGCACCGGCTTCGAGCTGGTCTCCGCGGTGGAGCGCGGCAAGGACGACTTCCAGGCGGTGATGACCTTCGACCACCCGTTCTCCGAGTGGCAGTCGATGTTCAACAGCGCCGGCAACGCCCCGCTGCTGCCCGCCGGCCGGATCTCCACGCCGGAGCTGTTCAACTCCTCCTACCTGGACGCTTTCCCGGTCACCGCCGGCCCGTTCAAGGTCGAGCAGCTGGACCGCGCCGCCCAGACCGTCACCCTGGTCGCCGACCCCTCCTGGTGGGGCGACAAGCCGGTGCTGGACCGGATCGTCTTCCACGCGATGCTGCCCGACGCGATGCCCGCCGCCTTCGCCAAGGGACAGCTCGACCTCGTCAACATCGGCCCGGACGTGGCCGGCTACCAGGTCGTCAGGAACACCAAGGGCGCCGCGGTGCGCCGGGCCGGCGGACCGGACTTCCGCCAGCTCACCCTGAACGCCCGCACCCCCGCGCTCGGCGACGCGACCGTGCGCCAGGCCGTCTTCCAGGCGATCAACCGGGACGTGGTGATCCGCTCCGACCTCAGCGGCCTGGACTGGCCCGCCGTCCCGCTCAACAACCACCTGCTGGTCACCAACCAGAACGGCTACCGCGACAACTCCCTGGGCCTGGCCCGCTACGACCCCGCCGAGGCGGCCCGCAAGCTGGACGCGGCCGGGTGGAAGCTGGACGGCGACGTGCGGAGGAAGGACGGCCGCGAGCTGAACCTGCGGATGGTCGTCCCGGCCGGCGTCAACCCGGCCCAGGCCGAGGCCGCCAACGCCACCAGAATGCTCAAGGACGTCGGCATCAAGGTCACCACCGTGACCGCCCCCGCCAACGAGTTCTTCGACAAGTACGTCAACCGCAACGACTTCGACATCGCCGCCTACTCGCTGATCGGCACCCCCTTCCCGGCCAGCGGCAACCGCGCCAACTTCGTCCAGAGCGGCGGCACCAACCACGTCGGGGCGGGCAGCCCGGCGGTGGACGCCGCGCTCGACCGGGCGGCGGCCGCGGGCGACGCCGCCACCGCCACCGAGGCGATCAACCAGGCCGACGGGGAGCTCTGGAAGGTGGCCGGCGTCCTGCCGCTCTACCAGCGCCCGCAGCTGTACGGGGCCCGCGCCGACCTCGCCAACATCGGCGCGCAGGGCCTGTCCGACATCGTCTGGGAGAACGTCGGCTTCGCGAAGTAGCCGCCGGCCGGGCCGGGCGCGGCCTCAGCCGTGCAGCGTCTCGCGCCAGTAGTGGCAGGCGCTGCGGCGGCCCGCCAGCTCCGTCCCGTGCTCGCCGGTCACCGGTGTCAGCGCGGGGAGTTCGGTCCGGCAGCGGTCCTGGGCGCGCGGGCAGCGGGGGTTGAAGGCGCAGCCCTCCGGGGGGCTCAGCAGGCTCGGCGGCAGGCCCTTGATGGCGTGCAGGTTCCGGCCCTTCTGGTCGAGCCGGGGGATGGAGTCCAGCAGTCCCCGGGTGTACGGGTGCGCGGGCCGGGCGTACAGCTCGTGCACCGGGGCGGTCTCGACGATCCGGCCCGCGTACATCACCGCGATCTTGTCCGCGACGTCCGCGACCACGCCCAGGTCGTGGGTGATCAGGATCAGGCCCATGTTGTACTCGGCCTGCAGCTCGGCCAGCAGGTCCATCACCTGCGCCTGCACCGTCACGTCCAGCGCGGTGGTCGGCTCGTCCGCGATGATCAGGTCCGGCTCCAGGGCCAGCGCCATCGCGATCATGATGCGCTGGCGCATGCCGCCGGAGAACTGGTGCGGATAGTCGTTCACCCGCTGCTCGGCGGCCGGGATGCGCACCCGGTCCATCAGCTCCACGGCCCGGTCCCGGGCCTCCTTGCGGGAGACCCCCCGGTGCGCCCGGAACATCTCCCCCAGCTGGTAGCCGACACTGAGCACCGGGTTCAGCGCCGAGAGCGCGTCCTGGAAGATCATCGCGATGTGCCCGCCCCGGACGGACCGCCGGGCGTTGGCACCCATGGTCAGCAGGTCCTCGCCGCGGAACAGGATCCGCCCCGCGGTGATCCGCCCCGGCGGCATGTCCAGGATGCCCATGATCGCCTGCGCCGTCACCGACTTGCCCGAGCCGGACTCCCCCAGCACCGCCAGCGTCTCCCCCGCCGCGACGGAGTAGCTCACCCCGTTCACGGCCTTGGCGACGCCGTCCCGGGTACGGAACTCCACGTGCAGGTCGTCGACCTCCAGCAGCGGCGTCCCGGGTTCCGCGCTCCCCCGACCGCCGCCGATCAGCTCCACCGCGTCCATCAGAGCAGCCTCCCCGGCGCCGCGGCACCCACCGCTGGGCGCAGAGCAACTATCAAGGAAGGGACCGCACTTGGCGAGCCCGCGGCAGATCTCTTTTCCGTCACGGGAAAGGGCGCGTCCCCGCCGGCGGGGACGCGCCCTGGTCGTCGACCGGTCTCAGCCGGCGCCCTTCCCGGCCTCCCTCTCCGCCGCGAAGTGACACGCCGAGTCGTGCCGCGCCGCGCCGTCCAGCCAGGACGGCGCGGCCAGCAGCGGCTCCTCGACCTCGCACCGCTGCTGCGCCTTCCAGCAGCGGGTGCGGAAGCGGCAGCCGGACGGCGGGTTGGCCGGCGAGGGCACGTCGCCGGTGAGCACGATCCGGTCCCGGACCTCCCGCGCCCTCGGGTCCGGCACCGGCACCGCGGAGAGCAGCGCCTGGGTGTAGGGGTGGGTGGCGTGGTCGTAGATCTCCGCGTCGCTGCCGATCTCGACCATCTTCCCCAGGTACATCACGCCGACGCGGTCGGAGATGTGCCGGACGATGGAGAGGTCGTGCGCGATGAACATGTACGACAGGTTGAACTCGCCCTGCAGCTGCTCCAGCAGGTTGATCACCTGCGCCTGGACGGACACGTCCAGCGCCGAGACCGGCTCGTCGCAGATGATGACCTCCGGCTTGAGCGCCAGCCCCCGGGCGATGCCGATGCGCTGGCGCTGACCGCCGGAGAACTGGTGCGGATAGCGGTTGATGTACTCGGGGTTGAGCCCGACCACGTCCAGCAGGTCCTGGACGGCCTTGCGGCGGTCGCCCTTGGGCGCCACCTCGGGGTGGATCTCGAACGGCTCGCCGATGATGTCGCCGACCGTCATGCGCGGGTTGAGCGAGGTGTACGGGTCCTGGAACACCATCTGGATGTTCCGGCGGACGGCCTTCAGCCCGGCCCCGGAGAGCCGGGAGATCTCCTCCCCCTTGTAGCGGACCGATCCCGAGGTGGCCGGTTCCAGGTTCATCAGCACCTTGGCCAGCGTGGACTTGCCACAGCCGGACTCGCCGACGATCCCGAGCGTCTCGCCCTGCATCAGGTCGAAGGTGACCCCGTCGACCGCCTTCACCGCGCCGACCTGCTTCTTGAACAGGACGCCCTTGGTGAGCGGGAAGTGCTTGACCAGGTCCCGGACTTCGAGGATCGGCCGACCGCGCGGCACCTCCTGCTCGAAGGCGACCTCCTCCGGCATCGCCGCGCCCAGCGCGCTGGACCCGTTAACGGTCATGGAGGGTCTCCTTCCAGAAGAAGCAGGCACTGCCGCGCCCCTCCAGCGGCGTCCCGTCCTCCTCGGTGACCGGGAACAGCTCCGGCACCTCGGTCCGGCAGCGGTCCTGGGCACGCGGGCAGCGGGGGTTGAAGGCGCAGCCCTCGGGGATGCGCAGGAGGTTGGGCGGCAGGCCCTTGATCGCGTAGAGCTCCTGGCCCTTCTGGTCGAGCCGGGGGATGGAGTCCAGCAGTCCCCGGGTGTACGGGTGCGCGGGCCGGGCGTACAGCTCGTGCACCGGGGCGGTCTCCACGATCCGGCCCGCGTACATCACCGCGATCTTGTCCGCGACGTCCGCGACCACGCCCAGGTCGTGGGTGATCAGGATCAGGCCCATGTTGTACTCGGCCTGCAGCTCGGCCAGCAGGTCCATCACCTGGGCCTGCACGGTCACGTCCAGCGCGGTGGTCGGCTCGTCCGCGATGATCAGGTCCGGCTCCAGGGCCAGCGCCATCGCGATCATGATGCGCTGGCGCATGCCGCCGGAGAACTGGTGCGGATAGTCGTTCACCCGCTGCTTGGCGGCCGGGATGCGCACCCGGTCCATCAGCTCCACGGCCCGGTCCCGGGCCTCCTTGCGGGAGACCTTCCGGTGCGCCCGGAACATCTCCCCGAGCTGGTAGCCGACGCTGAGCACCGGGTTCAGCGCCGAGAGCGCGTCCTGGAAGATCATCGCGATCTTCTGGCCGCGGATCCGCCGCCGCTCCTCCTTGCTCATCCTGAGCATGTCCTGGCCCCGGTAGAGGATCTCGCCGCGCGGGATCCTGGCCGGCGGCATGTCCAGGATGCCCATGACCGCCTGCGCCGTCACCGACTTGCCCGAGCCGGACTCCCCCAGCACCGCCAGCGTCTCCCCCGCCGCGACGGAGTAGTTGACGCCGTTCACGGCCCTGGCGACGCCGTCCCGGGTGACGAACTCGACGTGCAGGTCCCGCACGTCGAGCAGCGGCCCCTGGTACGGCGCCTCCTGCACGCGCCCGGTGGTGTCCACCGCTGTACTCACGATGCGCTCCCTCGCTCAGCGAAGCTTCGGGTCGAGGGCGTCGCGGACCGCGTCGCCCATCATGATGAAGGCCAGCACGGTGATGGAGAGCGCCGCGGCCGGGAAGAACATCACGTACGGCGCGGTCCGGATCACCTTCTGGGCGGAGGAGATGTCGATGCCCCAGGAGATGGTCGGCTCCTGAAGACCGATGCCGAGGAAGCTCAGCGTCGCCTCGGTCGCGATGTAGCCGCCGAGCGCGATGGTCGCCACCACGATCACCGGCGCGACCGCGTTCGGCAGGATGTGCCGGAGCATCAGCCGTCCGGTCCCGGCCCCGAGGGCCCGGCCCGCCGTCACGAAGTCGGACTGTTTGACGGTCAGCACCGCGCCGCGCATGACGCGGGCGATCTGGGTCCAGCCGAGGACGGCCAGGGCGACCACCACGGTCCACACCGTGCGGACGGTGAACGCGTTCAGCAGCACCAGGGCGCCGAGCAGCAGCGGGATGCCGAAGAAGATGTCGACGATCCGGGACACCACCGCGTCGACGACCCCGCCGTAGTACCCGGCGACCATGCCGGTCAGCCCGCCGAGCAGGGTGACCGCGGCGGTCACGAAGATGCCGACGGTGATCGAGGCCCGGGCGCCGTAGACCACCCGGGCGTAGATGGACCGGCCCTGGGCGTCGTAGCCGAACCAGCCGGCGCCGAAGAAGTCCGTCCAGTCCGGCCGCCGGAGGTAGTCGTGCACCAGGTCGGCCCGGCGCGGGTTGGCGTCGGTGAAGGCCCAGGGGAAGATCGCGACGAGCACCAGCAGCACGATCAGCACGACCGAGAGCAGGAAGATCGGCCGCCGGCGCAGGTCCCGCCAGGCGTCGCCCCAGAGGCTGCGGGCCTCCTCCCGCTTCTCCACGTCGGATTCGACCAGGGTCTCCTGCTCCACCGCCATGCCCTGCTCCCCCGCGTAGTCGAGACGGGAGACACCAGGTTTGGGATGTGGTTCGTAGGAGTCCTCGTCGTGGATGTCAGACATAGCGGATCCTCGGGTCCAGGACCGCGTAGAGCAGGTCGACGAGCAGGCTGGCGACCAGGTAGATGATCACCAGGACGGTCACGATGCCGACCACGGTCGGGCCTTCCTTCTGGTTGATCGCCCGGTACAGGACGTTGCCGATGCCCTGCACGTTGAAGATGCCCTCGGTGACGATCGCCCCGCCCATCAGCGCGCCGAGGTCGGTGCCGAGGAAGGTGACCACCGGGATGAGCGAGTTGCGCAGCAGGTGGCGGGAGATGATGGTCCGCCGGGGCAGGCCCTTGGCGGTCGCGGTCCGGATGTAGTCGGCCCGCAGGTTCTCGCCGATGGAGGTCCGGGTGAGCCGGGCGACGTACGCGAGCGAGAGCGAGCCGAGGACGACCGCCGGCAGGATCAGCTGGGAGAGGTCGTAGCTGTCCTGCACCGTCGGCGTGACCCAGCCCAGGTTGGTGGCGAACACGGTCTGCGCGATGTAGGCCAGCACGAAGACCGGGATCGAGATCACCACCAGGGTCAGGACGAGCACCAGGGTGTCCGCGATGCTGCCGCGCTTCAGCCCGGAGAGCACGCCGAAGGCGAGGCCCACGATCATCTCGAAGAGAAAGGCCATCAGCGCCAGCCGGATGGTGACCGGGAAGGCGTCCGCCATGATGTCGGAGACCGGGCGGCCGGTGAAGCTGGTTCCGAAGTCCCCCTGGAAGAGGTTCCCCATGTAGTGCAGGTACTGCTTCCAGAGCGGCTGGTCCAGGTAGTACGTGTGCTTGATGCTCGCGACCACCGACGGGTCCGCGGCCTTCTCGCCGAACAGCGCGACCACCGGGTCGCCCGGCAGCGTGTAGACCATCACGAAGATCAGCAGCGTGGTGCCGAAGAACACCGGGATCATCTGCAGCACCCGCCGCAGCACGTAACTGCCCATCCGAGCCTCCTTCCTGTGTGGCCGACCGGGCCGGGCCGGTCGGCCGGGAGACCGCGCCCCGCCATCCGTGCGGGGAGGGCGGGGCCGGTGCGCGGGGATCAGGGCCGGGGATCAGGGCCGGGGATCAGGGCCCGGGGATCAGCCCTTGACCTCGACCTGCGTCCAGGCCGGGTTGCCGAAGGAGTCGAACTTCACGTTCTGCACCTTGGTCGAGTAGCCCGAGTTGGTGCGGTAGTACCAGAGCGGGACGGCCGGCATGCCGCTCTGCAGCACCGCCTCGGCCTGCTGGTAGCCGGTCACCGTGTCGGCGACGCTGGCGGCCTCGTCGGCCTGGGTCGCCGCCTGGTCGAACTGCGGGCTGCTGTACCCGGTGTCGTTGGACGCGGCACCGGTGCGGTACACGTCGGCCAGGAAGTTGGCGTTCAGCGGGTAGTCCTGCACCCAGCCGGTGCGGAAGGCGCCGTTGAGCTGGTGCGCGGTGATGGCCTGGCGGGCGGTCTTGAAGTCGGGCTTCGGGTCGCCGAGGCAGTCGACGCCGGTGTTCTGCCGGATCGAGTTGCAGACCGCGTCGACCCACTCCTTGTGGCCGCCGTCCGCGTTGTAGGTGATCAGCACCTTGTTGCCGGGGACGCCGCCGCCCTGCTGGATCAGCTGCTTGGCCTTGGCGGGGTCGAAGTTGCAGAAGTCCCCGCAGGTGCCGGCCTTGTAGCCCTCGACGCCCTCCGCCACCCAGGCGCTGGCCGGCGCGCGGGAGCCCTGCAGCACCGTCTTGGTGATGGTCGCGCGGTCGATCGCCATCGACAGGCCCTGGCGCACCTGGGCCTTCTCCGGGGCGGCCCAGTCGGCCTGGTAGAGGGTGAAGCCGATGTTCTGGATGGCGCCCTGCGGCGCGTCCACCGCGCGGTCGCCGAGGTCGCTCTTGTACGTGGCCAGCGCGGACGGCGGCACCTGGTCCATCACGTCCAGGTTGTTGGACTGGAGGTCGGCGTAGGCGGCCTCGGAGGTGGTGTACATCTTGAAGACGACGCCGCCGTTCTTCGGCTTGTCCACGCCCTGGTAGTCCGGGAAGCTCTTGGTGACCACCTGGCTGTTGTGCGCCCAGCTGACGAACTGGTACGGGCCGTTGCCCACCGGCTTCTGCCCGTACCCGGCCGGGTCCTTGAAGAAGCCCTCGGGCAGCGGCGAGAAGGCGATGTAGCCGAGCTTGTACTCGAAGTACGAGACCTTGTGGTTCAGCTTGACGGTGAAGTGCAGGTCGTCGGTGACGGTCAGTCCGGACATCTTGTCCGAGGTCGGCTGGCCGGAGGCCGGGTGGACGTCCTGGTAGCCCTCGATGTCGGAGAACCAGGAGCTGTTGATCTGGTTGTTGGCGGGGTTGGCGCCCCAGTTCCAGGCGTCGACGAAGTTCTGGGCGTGCACCGGGGTGCCGTCGTGGAACTTCCAGCCGTCCTTCAGGGTGACGGTGAAGGTCAGCGAGTCACTGGTGTCGATCGTGTCGGCGACCTGCATCCGGATCTTGGCGGTGGCGGGGTCGTAGTCGACCAGCCCCTTGAAGAGGTTCTGGATGATGCGACCACCGCCGACCTCGTTCGCGTTGGCGGGCTGCAACGGGTTCTGCGGCTCGTTGCTCTGGTAGCTGAAGGTCTTGCTCGCGTCCGACGAGCCGCTGCCTCCTCCGCCGTTGCTGCTGCTGCACCCGGTGGCCACCAGGACCACGGACGTCGCGACGGCGAGGACCCAACGAGCACGGGCGGCTTCGGGCATGGAGGTCCCTCCTCAGGGTGTGTGTCGCATCACACCCCATGAGAAGCGCGCCCCGGCGACGGCGCGAGTCAGGTGCACCCGGACGGGTGCCGTGACCCAGGGCCGAGTTGACGCGGCGCCGGATCGCCGCAGCACCGGATCCACGCGGCGCCGGATCCACAGAATGCCGGAAGGGCCCGCGGCGCGAACGCCACGGGCCCTTCCTGGGACCGACGGGGGAATCAGGCCGCGGCCTGCTCCCGGACCTCGGGGAAGTGGCAGGCCGACTCGTGCGCGGCCGGGCCCTTCAGCAGCGAGGGGACCGCGAGCAGCGGGACCTCCTCGGAGCACCGCTCCTCCGCCTTCCAGCAGCGGGTGCGGAAGCGGCAGCCGGACGGCGGGTTGGCCGGCGAGGGGATGTCCCCGCTGAGCACGATCCGGTCGCGGGTCTCGCGCGCCGCCGGGTCCGGCACCGGCACCGCGGAGAGCAGCGCCTGGGTGTACGGGTGGGTGGCGTTCTCGTAGATCTCCTCGTCCGAGCCGATCTCGACCATCTTGCCCAGGTACATCACGCCGACGCGGTCGGAGATGTGCCGGACGATGGAGAGGTCGTGCGCGATGAACATGTAGGAGAGGCCGAACTCGCCCTGCAGCTGCTCCAGCAGGTTGATCACCTGCGCCTGGACGGACACGTCCAGCGCGGAGACCGGCTCGTCGCAGATGATGATCTCGGGCTTGAGCGCGAGGCCGCGGGCGATGCCGATGCGCTGGCGCTGGCCGCCGGAGAACTGGTGCGGGTACCGGTTGATGTACTCCGGGTTCAGACCCACGACGTCCAGCAGGTCCTGGACGGCCTTGCGGCGGTCGCCCTTGGGCGCCACCTCGGGGTGGATCTCGAACGGCTCGCCGATGATGTCGCCGACCGTCATGCGCGGGTTGAGCGAGGTGTACGGGTCCTGGAACACCATCTGGATGTTCCGGCGGACGGCCTTGAGGGCCGCCCCCTGGAGCGTGGAGATGTCCTCGCCCTTGAAGAGCACCTGGCCGGAGGTGGCCCGCTCCAGGTTCATCAGCACCTTGGCCAGCGTGGACTTGCCACAGCCGGACTCGCCGACGATCCCGAGCGTCTCGCCCTTCTTCAGCTCGAAGGAGATGCCGTCGACCGCCTTGACCGCGCCGACCTGCTTCTTCAAGAGGATGCCCTGGGTCAGCGGGTAGTGCTTGACCAGGTCCTTGACCTCCAGGATGTTCTCAGCCATGGAGGGTCTCCTTCCAGAGGTGGCACGCGCTGCGGCGGCCGGTGAGCTCCTTGCCGTCCTTGTCCGTCACGTGGTGCAGCGCCGGGGTCTCGGTGCGGCACAGGTCGGTGGCGACGTCGCAGCGGGGGTTGAACGCGCAGCCGGCCGGAACCTTGAGCAGGTTCGGGGGCAGGCCCTTGATCGCGTACAGCTCCTGGCCCTTCTGGTCCAGGCGCGGGATGGAGCGGAGCAGGCCCTTGGTGTACGGGTGCGCGGGGTTCGCGTACAGGTCGTGCACCGGGGCGGTCTCCACGATCCGGCCCGCGTACATCACCGCGATCTTGTCCGCGACGTCCGCGACCACGCCCAGGTCGTGGGTGATCAGGATCAGGCCCATGTTGTACTCGGCCTGCAGCTCGGCCAGCAGGTCCATCACCTGCGCCTGCACCGTCACGTCCAGCGCGGTGGTCGGCTCGTCCGCGATGATCAGGTCCGGCTCCAGGGCCAGCGCCATCGCGATCATGATGCGCTGGCGCATGCCGCCGGAGAACTGGTGCGGATAGTCGTTCACCCGCTGGCGGGCGGCCGGGATGCGCACCCGGTCCATCAGCTCGATGGCCTTCTCCTTCGCCTCCTTCTTGGAGGCGCCCTGGTGCACGCGGAACATCTCGCCGAGCTGGTAGCCGACGCTGAGCACCGGGTTCAGCGCGGAGAGCGCGTCCTGGAAGATCATCGCGATCTTCCGGCCGCGGATCCGGCGCCGCTCCTCGCCGCTCATCGTGAGCATGTCCTGGCCGCGGTACAGGATCTGGCCCTGGGTCACCTTGCCCGGGGGCATGTCCAGGATGCCCATGATGGTCTGCGCCGTCACGGACTTGCCGGAGCCGGACTCGCCGAGCACGGCGAGGGTCTCGCCGGCCGCGACGGAGTAGTTGACGCCGTTCACTGCCTTGGCCACGCCGTCCCGGGTGTGGAACTCCACGTGGAGGTCCTTCACCTCCAGGAGAGGAGTGCCGACTTCGAGCCGGTCATTCTTCTGGTTGTTCTCGATCACGGTGGTCATCGGGTCGTCACCTCTTCTCTCAGCGGAGCTTCGGGTCGAGGGCGTCGCGCACCGCGTCGCCGAGCATGATGAACGCCAGCACGGTAAGGCTCAGCATTCCGGCGGGGAAGAACAGGGCGAACGGAGCCGTACGGATCACCTTCTGGGCCGAGCTGATGTCGATGCCCCAGGAGATGGTCGGGTCCTGGAGACCGATGCCGAGGAAGCTCAGCGTCGCCTCGGTGGCGATGTAGCCGCCGAGCGCGATGGTGGCGACGACGATCACCGGGGCGATCGCGTTCGGCAGGATGTGCTTGAACATGATCCGGCCGGTGCCGGCGCCGAGCGCCTTGGCCGCCGTCACGAAGTCGGCCTGCTTGACCGTGATCACCGAGCCGCGCATGACACGGGTCATCTGGGTCCAGCCCAGGGCGACCAGCGCGAAGACCACGCTCCAGACGGTGCGCGAGGTGAAGGCGTTCAGGACCACCAGCGAGCCGAGCAGCAGCGGGATGCCGAAGAAGATGTCGGTGATGCGGGAGATGATCGTGTCGACCCAGCCGCCGAAGTAGCCGGCCACCATGCCGGCGAGGCCGCCGAGGATGGTCACGCCCAGGGTGACGCAGATGCCGACCACGACCGAGGCGCGGGCGCCATAGATGATGCGGGCGTAGATGCTGCGGCCCTGGAGGTCGTAGCCGAACCAGTCCGCCTGGAAGAAGTGGCTGTAGTTCGGCTTCGACAGGTAGTGGTTGCGCAGGTCGCCGGCCCGCGGGTCCACCGAGGTGAACAGCCCGGGGGCGATGGCGATGACGATCAGCAGCAGGATCAGCAGCGCGGAGATCACGAAGATCGGCTTGCGACGCAGGTCGTGCCAGGCGTCCGAGCCGAGGCTGCGGGCCTTCTCCTGCTTCGGCGCCGGGGCGTCCGCCGCGCGCTGGGCCGGGATGTCCCCGGCGGTCTTCTTCTCGGTCAGGTCAGGCATAACGGATCCTCGGGTCCAGGACCGCGTAAAGCAGGTCGACGATCAGGCCGGCGGCCAGGTAGACGATCACGAGGAAGGCCACGAAGCCGGAGACGGTCGCGCCCTCCTTCATGTTGATCGCTTGGTAGAGCGCGTGGCCCACGCCCTGGACGTTGAAGATGCCTTCGGTCACGATCGCGCCGCCCATCAGGGCGCCGAGGTCGGTGCCGAGGAAGGTGACCACCGGGATCATCGAGTTGCGGAGCAGGTGGGTGCCGATCACCTTGCGCCGCGGCAGGCCCTTGGCCACCGCGGTGCGCACGTAGTCGGCCTTGATGTTCTCGGCTATGGAAGTACGGGTGAGGCGCGCGACGAAGGCCAGCGAGAGCGAGCCGAGCACCACGGCCGGCAGCACCAGCTGGGTGATGTCGTTGCTGTCCTGGACGGTCGGGGTGACCCACTTCAGGTTCTGCCCGAAGACCGTCTGGAAGATGAAGCCCAGCACCGGGACCGGGATCGAGATCAGCAGCAGGGTGAGGACCAGGGCTCCCCGGTCGAACAGCTTGCCGCGGCGCAGACCGGAGTACAGGCCGATGCCGATGCCCAGCACGATCTCGATCACGAACGCGAACAGCGCCAGCCGGACCGTGACCGGCAGTGCCTCGCTGATCTTGTCGATGACCGGGCGCTGGTCCAGACCGGTGCCGAAGTCACCGGTGAGCAGCTTGCCCATGTAGTCGAAGTACTGCTGGATCAGCGGCTTGTCGAAGCCCTGCTGGTGCTTGAGAGCGGCGAGCTGCACCGGGTCCGGTGCCTTGTCGCCCCACAGTGCTGCCACCGGGTCACCAGGCAGCAAGTGCACCATGAAAAAGATGAGTGCGGTCGTTCCGAGGAACACCGGGATCATCTGGAGCAGTCGCCTTGCGACAAAGCGCCCCATCGTGCCTCCATGTATGGCCCTGCCGAGCCCGTCAACTCGGCAAGAGAAAAGTCGGCGTGCCAACGGCCGGTGCCAGTCCTCGCCCTTGTGGGGATGGACGGGCACCGGCCGTTGTCACCGGGTCAGGCGGTGCCGACCGATTACTTCTTCTTCTTGACCTCGACGTCGGTGTAGACCGGGTCGCCGAAGGAGTTGAACTTCACGTTCTGGACGTTCTTGGAGTAGCCGGAGCTGGTCTTGTAGTACCAGAGCGGGATGGCCGGCATGTCCTTGGCCAGAACGGCCTCGGCCTGCTGGTAGAGCTCGGCGGTCTTCTCGACCGTGGTGGCGGCGTCCGCCTCCTTCGACAGCTTGTCGAACTCGGGGCTCGAGTAGCCACCGTCGTTGGCCGCGGCACCGGTGCCGTAGACGTCGCGCAGGAAGTTCGCGTTCAGCGGGTAGTCCTGCACCCAGCCGGTCCGCATCATGCTCTGGACCTGCTTGTTGGTGATGATGTCGCGCGAGGTCTTGAAGTCCGGCTTCGGGTCACCGAGGCACTCGACGCCGGTCGCCTGGCGGATCGAGTTGCAGACCGCGTCCACCCACTCCTTGTGGCCACCGTCGGAGTTGTACTGGATGAGGACCTTGCCGCCGGGGACGCCGCCGCCCTCGGTGATCAGCTGCTTGGCCTTCTCCGGGTTGTACTTGCAGGCGTCGCCGCAGGTGCCGGCCTTGTAGCCCATGACGCCGGGCGCCACGAACGAGTCGGCGGGCAGGCGGTTGCCGTTCAGCACGGTCTTGGTGATCGTCTCGCGGTCGATCGCCATCGAGAGGCCCTGACGGACCTTCTCCTTGCCCGCCTCGCTCCAGCCGCCCTGGTACAGCGCGAAGCCGATGTTCTGGATGGCGCCCTGCGGCTGGTCGACCGCGCGCTTGCCCAGGTCGTCCTTGTACTTCGGCAGGTCGGTCGGGTCGACCTGGTCCAGCACGTCCAGCGTGTCGGACATCAGGTCCTTGTACGCGGCCTCGCCGGCGGTGTAGTTGCGGAAGACGACACCGCCGTTCTTCGGCTTGTCGATGCCCGTGTACTTGTCGAACGCGGCCAGGGTGATGGCCTTGTTGTGCTCCCACGAGACGAACTTGTAGGGGCCGTTGCCGACCGGCTTCTGGCCGTAGCCGGCCGGGTCGGCGAAGAAGCCCTCGGGCAGCGGGAAGAAGGCCGAGTAGCCGAGCTTGTACGTGAAGTACGAGACCGGGCTGGTCAGTTCGATCGTGAAGTGGGTGTCGTCGACGATCTTCAGACCGGACATCTCGGTGGCGGTCGGGTCACCCTTCTCCGGGTGCACGGCGTCGTAGCCGACGATGTCCGAGAACCAGTCCGAGTTGATCTGGTTGTTCTTCGGGTTGGCCGACCAGTTCCAGGAGCTGACGAAGGACTTGGCGGTGACCGGGGTGCCGTCGTGGAAGGTCCAGCCGGACTTCAGCGTGACGGTGTAGTTCTTGGCGTCCGTGGTCTCGATCTTGTCGGCCACCTGGTTGCGCAGGGCACCGGTCGCGGGGTCGTAGTCGACGAGGCCCTTGAAGAGCTGCTTGACGATACGGCCGCCCTGGTTCTCCATGGCGTTCGCCGGCTGGAGCGGGCGCTGCGGCTCCGCGCTCTGGTAGCTGAAGCTGGCCCCGGGGTCGACCGCAGCGCTGTCGGAGCTACCCCCGGAGGAGTCGCTGCTGCTGCACGCAGTCGCAGCGAGGGCGACAGCAACAGCTGCGACAACCCACTTGGCCTGGCTCGCACCGCGCATCGGTGTGCCTCCTGAATTCGACGTTGCAACGAGGAGGGCACTGCGGAACGGTGATCACCGGGCCCGCTGTGCCGTCCGCGCTCGTGGTTTCGGCGCGCACCCCTGCGCGTTCACCCTTGACCCGAGCCTGACTGCACCCACTATCCGTCACGCACGGACACGAAAGTGACCAGTGACGATCTCAATTAGGTCACATGAACAGTCGGTAAGTTTCGAAAACCGGACATTTGAGACATAGCCAGACAGGCACCAAACGGACAGTCGTCACGGATGACGAACTGTCACGTCCGCTCAGCGGACACTCGGCGGTGATGAGCGCTATTCCGTGAATAGCGGCCCCGACAACTTGGAGTAGTTGAAAAAGTTCGCCCCCCTCTCCATGGGAAAGGGGGGCGAATCATTCCGGCCAATGGCCGTTCAGTGCGTCCGGATCACGCCTTCTTGGCGCGCGAGGCAGTGCGTCCGCGGTCCTTCTGGTCAAGGACGACCTTACGGATGCGAACCGTCTCCGGGGTCACCTCGATGCACTCGTCCTCGCGGCAGAACTCCAGCGACTGCTCCAGCGAGAGCTTGCGCGGCGGGACGATCGACTCGGCCACGTCGGCGTTCGCCGAGCGCATGTTGGTGAGCTTCTTCTCCTTGGTGATGTTCACGTCCATGTCGTCGGCACGCGAGTTCTCACCGACGATCATGCCCTCGTACACCTCGGTGCCCGGCTCGCAGAAGAGCACGCCGCGCTCCTGCAGGTTGGTCATCGCGAAGGCGGTGACCACGCCGGCCCGGTCGGCGACCAGCGAGCCGTTGTTGCGGGTGGTCAGGTTGCCGAACCACGGCTCGTGACCCTCGTGGATCGAGTGGGCGATGCCGGTGCCGCGGGTGTTGGTGAGGAACTCGGTGCGGAAGCCGATCAGGCCGCGGGACGGCACGACGAACTCCATCCGGACCCAGCCCGAACCGTGGTTGGACATGTTGTCCATCCGGCCCTTGCGGATGCCCATGAGCTGCGTGACCGCGCCCATGTGCTCCTCGGGCACGTCCACCGTGAGGCGCTCGACCGGCTCGTGGGTCTTGCCGTTGACCTCCTTGGTGACCACCTGCGGCTTGCCGACGGTCAGCTCGAAGCCCTCGCGACGCATGGTCTCGATCAGGATGGCCAGCGCCAGCTCACCGCGGCCCTGCACCTCCCAGGCGTCCGGACGCTCGGTGTCCAGGACGCGCAGCGAGACGTTACCGATCAGCTCGCGGTCCAGGCGGTCCTTCACCTGGCGGGCGGTGACCTTGCGGTCCACCTTGCCGGCGGCCTTGGCGTCCGCGCCCTTGCCGCTGCCACCACGGCCGACCAGCGGGGAGGTGTTGGTGCCGATGGTCATCGAGATGGCCGGCTCGTCCACCGTGATCAGCGGCAGCGCGATCGGGTTCTCCGGGTCGGCCAGGGTCTCGCCGATCATGATCTCGCCGATGCCGGCGACGGCGCAGATGTCACCGGGGCCCGCCACCTCGGCCGGCTTGCGGGTGAGCGCCTCGGTCATCAGCAGCTCGGAGATGCGGACGTTCTGGATCGAGCCGTCACGCTTGATCCAGGCCACGGTCTGGCCCTTGCGCAGCTCGCCCTGCTCGACGCGGAGCAGCGCGATGCGGCCGAGGAAGTTGTCGGCGTCCAGGTTGGTGACGTGGGCCTGGAGCGGCGCGGCCTCGTCGTAGCTGGGGGCCGGGACGTGCTCCAGCAGGGTGGAGAAGAACGGCTCCAGGCTGGTGCTGTCGGCCGGGACGGTGCCGTTCTCCGGCTTGGTCAGCGACGCGACGCCGTCACGGGCACAGGCGTAGACGATCGGGAACTCGATCTGGTCCTCGTCCGCGTCCAGGTCCAGGAACAGGTCGTAGGTCTCGTTGATGACCTCGTCGATCCGGGAGTCCGGACGGTCGGTCTTGTTGATGCAGAGGATGACGGGCAGGCGGGCCGTGAGCGCCTTGCGGAGCACGAAGCGGGTCTGCGGCAGCGGGCCTTCGGAGGCGTCGACCAGCAGGACGACCGCGTCCACCATCGACAGGCCGCGCTCGACCTCGCCACCGAAGTCGGCGTGGCCCGGGGTGTCGATGATGTTGATGGTGATCGGTGCGCCACCATCCTTGGGGTGGTACTTGACCGCGGTGTTCTTCGCGAGAATGGTGATGCCCTTCTCGCGCTCCAGGTCGTTGGAGTCCATCATCCGGTCATCGAGGTGCTGGTGGGCGGCGAAGGCGCCGGCCTGCTTGAGCATGGCGTCGACCAGCGTGGTCTTGCCGTGGTCGACGTGGGCGACGATGGCGACGTTACGGATGTCGTTGCGCGTGGGCATGCCTAGCGGATTCTCCCGGAATCGTGGGTTACGGCGCCCGGCCGCGAGACGCGCACTTGCGACCGCTTCGGTCGCCGCCACCCGTTCCGCCTGCTACTACCGGTCCACCCGCCGGGCATATCGACATGCCTCGGCTTCCTCCTATCGTACGGGGAAGCGCCCAGGTGAGCAGAAACGGGCAGGTCGCACGGGATCAAGATCACAGGTGGGTCACACACCCTTCACCCCGCGGCCCGCCTCCGACACTCTTCCGTTCGTGATCCAACACCTCCGGGCCTCGCTGCCCTGGCTGTTCCGTGCCGTCGGCGCCGTGCTCCTGTACCTGGCGGTCCTCCGCGACCTGCCGGGCCCGACCGCTCTCGGCTGCGTGATCGGCTTCCTGGTGGGCCAGGAGCCGCTGTCCGACCTCTGGTTCCTGCTCACCCACCGGCTCTGCGGCGGGTGGCTGTACAGCGCCTCGTACGGCAGGGGTCGGACCCTGTGGAGCGGCTCGGTCGCCGGAGTGCCCGTCGAACTGGGGCTGCGGCCGACGAGCGGATTCCTGTTCCCCTGGGGCCTGCTGCCGGTCCGCGCGCCCCGGCTGCGGCTGTGGCTCGTCTCGGTCGCACGGTTCGGAGTCCACGCGGGGCTCGGGGCCTGGCTGGCGGCCTCCGCCACGGAACTGCCCCGGGGCATCGGCCTCGGGCTGCTGTTCTCCCTCGCCATGACCGCGGTGACCTCCGCGACGAGCCCGGTCAACTCCCTCTGGGCCGTGTTCGTCATGCCCTTCCGGCCGGGATCCGTGACGATCGACGCCGAGTCGCCGAGCGCCGTCGAGGCCGAGCGGTTCCTGGTCCGGGGCCGGATCTCCGAGGCGCGCCGCGAGCTGGGCAAGGGCACGCCCATGGTCCTCACCGCTGCCGGGATCGCGCTGGCCGAGGGCCGGCACGAGGAGGCCGAGCGGCTCGCCGACGAGGCCTTCGAGCGGGGCCACACGCCCGCCGACTCGACCGTGGCCTTCCTCGCCGCCATGACCTTCGTGGGCCGCGTCGACGCCGGGGAGCACTCCCCCGCGCGGGCCGGAGCACTGCTGGAGCCGTATCTCGTCCGACTGGGCGTCCACGACCGGACGCTCGCCCGCGACTTCCTCCCGGCGGCCGAGCTCGCCCGGTTCCAGAACGATCCGCAGGCCGCCGTCCGCATGGCCCGCCGTCTGTCGAACAGGGTCGGCTCCCGCTTCCACCGGTCCCTGGCCTGCTGCTCCCTCGCCGCCGCCCTCATCGCGGCCGGGCGTCCGGAGGAGGCCCGCGAGGCGCTCGCCCGGGCCCGCCGGGAGTGCCCCGAACTGGCCCGGATCGCCGATGTCGAACGCATGCTGGAGCCGGTGGAGGCGGCCCGGTGAGTGTCCCGATCGTCCTGGTGCGCGGCACCCGGGAGCTCTAGTCGAGCAGGCCCACGTCCTGGAAGCGCGGCCACCCGTAGCCGTACGCGCCCGCGCCGGCCACCCCGGTCCGGACCCCGACCAGCTCCGGCCGCTGGTAGAGCGGCACCGAGTGGCCGAGCTGCCAGATCCGTACGTCCGCCTCCTGGAGCAGGCCCAGCCGGGCCGCCGGGTCCGGTTCGGCGGCCGCCCGGTCGAACAGCCGGTCGATCTCCTCGGAACCGCTGCGGCCGAAGTTGCCACCCGGCTCGGGCACGCCGTCCAGGTCCGGCCGGGGCTTGGCGTAGACGGAACGCTGTTCGACCGCCGGGCTGGGGCCGGCCGGCCAGGAGAGGAGCGCGAGGTCGTAGTCCCCGGCCGCCAGGTGCTCCCCGACGAAGGACTCGGCGGGCGCGGGCACCCGCTGCACCGCGATCCCGGACTCCCCGAGCTCTGCGATGAGCGCGTCGGCGGTGCGCTCGGCGGTCGCCGAACCGGCCGGGACGAGCAGCGAGAGGGCGAGCGGCTTGCCGCCCTTGGCCCGGGTGCCCCCGCCGGCGGGCCGCATCCAGCCCGCCTCGTCGAGCAGCAGGCCCGGGTCCGCCGGACCGGCCGCGTCGCTGTTGTCCCGGTAGCCCTGCTGGTCGCCCGCGAACAGGTGGCTGCCCAGCGGGGCGGCGGGCAGGCCGAGCGGGGTGAGCGCGGCGTCGGCGATCCGCCGCCGGTCGACGGCCCGGGTGAGGGCGCGGCGCACCAGCGGGTCGGTCAGCGGGCCGCGCGCCGCGTTCAGGGTGAGCTGGGTGAGCGAGGCCGCGGCGGCCCGGTGCACGGTGACGCCGGGCAGCGATTCGGCCCGCCGCAGCGCCAGTGCCGCGGCCTCGGGCGCGGCCGCGGGCGGCGGCGCGGCGGAGGCTGACGCGGAGGCGGAGGCGGAGGCGGAGGCGGAGGGCTCGGGAGGGGCGGCCGGCGCCGCCCGGTCCACCGCCGCGGTGAGCGGGGCGATGTCCAGCCGCTCCTGGTCCAGCGCGTCCAGCCGCTGCTCGGGCCGCACGGCGAGGAAGTCGATCCGGTCGGCCTTCGGCGGATCGCCCCACCAGAGCGGGCTGCGCACCACGGTGACCGTCCCGCCCTCGGCGTCGTACCGGGAGAGGGTGTACGGGCCGGCGCTCGGCCGGCCGCCGTCGGCCGGCGGCCGGGTGGAGGCGTCCGGGCCGGCCGTCTCGGCGGCCGGGTAGAGCGGGCCGAACAGTGCGCGCCACTCCGCGTACGGCCGCCGGAAGGTCACCCGCACCTCGTACGGGTCGGCGCCCTGGGCGACCGAGTCGATGGCGTCGTACCCGGCCGCCTTCCCGGTCCGGCGGGCCGGGTCCGGGCCGGACAGCGCGATCCGCTGGGCGTCGAGGTCGGCGGCCGAGATCGGGGTGCCGTCGCTCCAGACGGCGCGCGGGTTGAGCCGGTAGGTCACCACCTGCGGCTGCTCCCCGGGCGGGGTGGAGTCGAAGCCCGCCAGGTAGTCGGGGTCGGGGACGAGCCGGCCGTGCTCGTCCGGCCGGAACAGCGAGGGGTACAGCGCGTGGGCGAGCAGCGCCGAGTCGGCGGTCGCCGCGCCCTGGTAGACGTTCAGCGTGGCCGGGACGCCGTCCACCGCCCAGCGCAGCGTGCCGCCGTCCCGGACGGCGGTGCGGTCGGCGGGCCCGACGTCCCCGGTGGTGGCGGTGGGATCGGCCGGGGCGGGCACGGGGGCGGGGGCCCGGGGGCCGGGGTCGTCGGAGCAGCCGCCGAGAGCGGCGGAGAGCAGCAGCGCGGCGGCTGCGGCGGTGAGCTGGCGGACGCGCATGGCGGCCATCGAACGCCGCCGCGGCCGCCCTGCCCATGCCGACACGGCGGGCCGCCGGGCGACTGCACCCGTCCGGCCCACCGGTGCGGGCTGCTACAGGGCCAGCTCGAACCAGACGATCTTGCCCTTGGGCGTGCGCCGGCTGCCCCAGCGCTCGGCCAGCAGGCTGACCAGCTGCAGGCCGCGCCCGCCCTCGTCGGTCTCCTGCGCGCGCCGCTGCCGGGGCTGCGCGTAGCCGTCGTCCCAGACCTCGCAGACCAGGCTGCGCTCGCGCAGCAGCCGCAGCCGGATCTCGCCCCGCCCGTGCTTGAGCGCGTTGGTGACCAGCTCGCTGACCAGCAGCTCGGTGGTGTCGACCAGTTCCTCCAGCCCCCGGGCGAGCAGCCAGCTGCAGGCCAGCTCCCGGGCCTTGGCCACCGAGGTGGGCTCGGGCGGCAGGAACCAGTTGCCGACGGCGTCGTCGGGGAAGGCGTGCACCTTGGCCATCAGCAGGGCGATGTCGTCCTCGCCGTGGTGCGGGTTGAGCTCCCCGAGCACGTGGTCGCAGAGGTCCTCCAGCCCCTTGCCCTCGTCGGAGAGCGCGGAGCGGAAGGCCCGCAGGCCCTCGTCCAGCTGGTGCTTGCGGCTCTCCACCAGACCGTCGGTGTAGAGGCCGAAGACGGCGCCGTCCGGGAGGTCGATCTCGACCTCCTCGAAGGGCTCGCCGCCGACGCCGAGCGGCAGGCCGGGCGGTACGTCGAGCATCCGGGCGCCCTCGCCGGGGCTGAGCAGGACGGGCGGCAGGTGGCCGGCGTTGGCGATCCAGCAGCGCCGGCTGACGGCGTCGAAGACCGCGTAGACGCAGGTCGCCAGGTAGACCTCGCGGGCCTCCTCGTCGGCGGTCGAGGTGAGCCGGCCGTACGGGGTGGGCGGGCCGACCGGCACCGAGTCGTCGCCGAGGCCGCGGGCGATCTCGTCCAGGGCGGTGAGCACCTCGCCCGGCTCCAGGTCGAGCATGGCCAGGGTGCGGACGGCGGTGCGCAGTTGGCCCATGGCGACGGCGGCGCGCAGGCCGCGGCCCATCACGTCGCCGATGACCAGCGCGGTGCGGTTGCCGGGCAGCGGGATGACGTCGAACCAGTCGCCGCCGACCTCGGTGTTGTTGTTGCTGGGCAGGTAGCGGCAGGCGATCTCCAGGCCGCTGGCGGCCGGGTTGCCCGGGGGCAGCAGGCTGCGCTGGAGGATCAGCGCCCGCTCGTGCTCGCGCCGGTAGAGCCGGGCGTTGTCGATGCAGACGGCGGCGCGGGCGACGAGTTCCTCGGCGATCGCGACGTCGCGGGCGTCGAAGGGCTCGCTGCCGATCGCCCGGGAGAGCTGGACGAGGCCGAGCACCTGGTCGCGGGCGACCAGCGGGACGATCAGGGTGGAGCGCAGCAGCGGGTCGCGCCCGGGCTCGGGGACGACGCTGCGGCCGGTGCGCAGCGCCCGGGCGTGCGGGGAGCGGCGGGGGTAGCAGAGGGTGCCGCCGGCCTCGGCGATCGGCAGGCCGGTCACCGAGCCGAGCACCGAGGAGGCGCCGCCGACCACGCTGGACACGGCGACCCGGCGCAGTTCGCCGCTGCCGTCGGTGAGCACGGTGTCGCCGAGCCGGCCGGCGCTGGGCACGGTCTCGCCGGAGAGCAGCGCGGTGTAGAGGTCGACGGTGGCGAGGTCGCAGAACGGCGGGACGACGACGTCCAGCAGTTCCTTGGCGGTGGTCTCCAGGTCGAGCGTGGAGCCGATGTGCGCGCTGGCCTCGTTGAGCAGGGCCAGGTTGCGGCGCACGCCGTCGGCCTCGCGCTCGGCGACGTGCCGGCTGGTGACGTCGGAGACCTGCCCGGCGACGCCCATGGTCTGCCCGGCGGAACCGTTCAGGCGGTACAGCGAGACGGCCCAGAGCCGGTTGCCCTCGCGGGTCGGCACGGCACCGTGGAAGCGCAGGTCGAAGACGGGCTCGCCGGTGGCCAGGACCTTGCGCAGGGCGGCGGAGAGCCGGTCGGCCTCGGACGACGGGAAGAGGTCGTGCGGGGTGAGGCCCTCCAGGTCGGTGGGGACCAGGCCCATGCCGGAGGCGAAGGCGTCGTTGACCCGCTGCAGCCGCAGCCGGTCGTCGAACAGCACGAAGCCGGTGGGGGTCTGCCCGAAGACGGCCTCGGAGGCGGCCAGGTCGGTCTCGATCCGGCGCAGCCGTCCGAGGTCGACGGCCAGGCAGGTGGCGCCCGCGGTGGGCAGGGAGCTGTCGGGCATCAGGTAGAGCTCGGCGAGGCCCTCGCCGCCGTCGGCGTCCCGGTACGGGGTGGTGCCGACCCATTCCTCGCCCGCCAGGGTGCGCTCCAGCCGGGCCCGGCCGCGCTGCCAGAGCTCGCGGGGGACGAAGGTGGAGATCGGGTCGGCGCCGACGGCCTCGGCGGCCGGGACCCCGAAGAACTCGGCGGCGCGCTCGCTCCACTGGCTGATCCGCCCGTCGGGGCCGATCGCGAAGGTGGCGACCCGGATGTAGTCGTAGATCGAGCCGGGGTCGCCCGCGCCCCAGGGCCGGCCCTCGGCGACGGGGTGGTGGCCGCGGCCGGCGGGCGCGCCGTCCGGTACGGGCAGGTGCGAGGAGCCGGCCTGCCCGGGTACAGCGGCATGACCGCTGCTCCTCGGCGACACGCTCCGCGCCGGAGTGCTGTTCAACGGACCGACCCCTCCAACCCGCGACCGTCCGGATGTCGAGAAGACCGAGTATTCATCATCGAGGGGTACGTTCACACGCCCTCAACATCACAACATCAGATCGGGCGAAGGTTTTTGTCCTACCGCCCGCGCAACCACAATGCCACGCCCGCGCCCCCTTCCGGAGCGCGCGCTCCCCCTGAGCGCCCGCTGGCACTGGCGACACCCCCTCCTCGCTGTTCGCTCCGCTCACGATCCGTCCGGCTCATTACCCGGCAGCGCCTGCTCGAACCAGACCACCTTGCCGATCCCCTCGGCCCGGGCGCCCCAGTGCAGGGCCAGCCGGTGGACCAGCTCCAGGCCGCGCCCGCCCTCGTCTGCCTCGGCGGCGTGCCGCTCCTGGGGCGGGTCGGGCAGCGGATCGGAGATCTCGACCAGCAGCGTCTCGCCGAGCGTCAGCCGCACCCCGATGGGGGCGCTGGCGTACCGGACGGCGTTCGTCACCAGCTCGCTGACCAGCAGCTCGGCGATGTCGGTGAGCTCCTCGACGCCCCACTCGGCGAGCGTGGCACGGACCAGCCGGCGCGCCCGGGAGACGGCGGTGGGCTCGGCGGGCAGGGTCCAACCCGCCGTCGGGGTGCCGGCCTGGCCGTGGCCGAGCCGGGCCAGCAGCAGCGCGACGTCGTCCGGCTCCCGGCCCTGCTCCATGGTGTCCAGCACCGCCTCGCAGGCGGCCTGGATGGAGGCGTGCGGCTCCTGGAGCACCGTGATCAGCCGGCCGAGGCCGACGTCCAGGTCCTTGTCCCGGGACTCGACCAGGCCGTCGGTGCACAGCGCCAGCAGGCTGCCCTCGGGGATCTTCAGTTCGACCGATTCGAACGGAACTCCGCCCACCCCGAGCGGGGCGCCGGAGGGCAGGTCGAGGATGCGGCCGGCGCCGCCGCGCAGCGGGCCGCCGTTGCGGGTCGGCTCCGGGGCGGCCTCGCCGGGCACCACCAGCACCGGCGGGATGTGTCCGGCCTTGGCGACGGTGAGCCGGGCCGTCGTCGGGTCGAAGACCGCGTAGACGCAGGTGGCCAGCAGCGCCTCGTCCGGGCCCTGGGCGAGGTCGTCGGCCAGCTCGTGGACGTGCCGCAGCAGGACGTCCGGCGGCAGGTCGAGGGCGGCCAGCACCCGGACGGCGGTGCGCAGCCGTCCCATGGTGGCGGCGGCCCGCAGGCCGTGGCCCATCACGTCGCCGACCACCAGCGCGGTGCGGTCGCCGGGCAGCGGGATGACGTCGAACCAGTCGCCGCCGACCTCGGTGCCGCTGCTGCCGGGCACGTACCGGTAGGCGACCTCGACACCGGTGGGCTGCGGGACCTGCTGCGGGAGCAGGGTCCGCTGGAGGGTGAGCGCGGCGGTGCGTTCGCGGGCGTAGAGGCGGGCGTTGTCCAGCGAGCTGCCGGCCCGGTCGGCCAGCTCGACGGTGAAGGCCAGGTCGTCCCGGTCGAAGCCCTCGCGGTAGCCGGACCGGCTGACCAGCAGCAGGCCGATCACGATGCCCCGGGCGCGCAGCGGCACGACCAGCATCGAGTGCACGCCGAGGTCCCGGGCGGCCTGCATCTTCGGGTCGCCGGGGTAGGTCACCTCGTCCAGCTGGTCGGCGCCGGACAGCGGCTCGGGCACGCCGGTGCGCAGCACCCGGCCGCAGACGGAGTCCTCGGCGAAGGTGATCCGGGCGCCGCGGCGCAGCATCACGTCCACCTCGGGGCCGTCCTGGACGGAGGCGGTGCCGAGCTGGAGCAGCGAGGTGCGCCGGTCGTGGCCGTGCCGGGGCAGGTCGTCGCCGTGCGCGACGGCCTGGAGCAGGATCACCGCCGAGAGGTCGGCCAGCCGGGGGACGACCGAGCCGGCCAGCTCCTGGGCGATCCGGGAGGCGTCCAGCAGGTCGCCGACCCGGGAGCCGAACTCGTTGAGCAGCGAGAGCCGGCGCCGGGCGTGCTCGACCTTGGCGACCGCCCGGTAGCGCTCGGTCACGTCCATCACGGTGCCGGAGATGCCGAGCACCCGGCCGGAACGGTCGGTCATCCGGCTGTAGGAGATCGAGCGGTAGCCGGCCCGGGTGGTGACCGGGGAGGCCAGGGTGACGTCGATGACCGGCTCGCCGGTGGCCAGCACCTGGCGCTGGATGGCGGTGATCTCGTCGGCGGCCCGCTCCGGCAGGGTCTCGCCGGTGGTGCGGCCGACGTGGTCGTCCAGCGCGACGCCGTTCATCTCGGCGAGGGTCTGGTTGACGGCGGTGTAGCGCAGGTCGGTGTCCATGATGGCGATGCCCAGCGGGGACTGCTCGAACAGCGCGTCGCGCACCGCGAGGTCCCGCTCGACCGCCTGGACGGCGGCCGCCTCGGCCATGTTGACCTGGAGGAACGGGGTGCCGTCGCCGTCCACCAGGAGGGAGATCCGGGCGTCCACGGCGACCGGGGAGCCGTCCCGGTCGCGCAGCTCGGCGGGGCCGGCCCAGCGGCCGTGCCGCAGGGTGTCCTGGATCGCGCGCCGGATCCGGGCGACCTGCTCCCGGTCGGGGATCAGCTCGTCGATCCGGCGGCCGACCAGCAGCTCGTTCGGCCAGCCGAGCAGTTCCTCGGCGGCGGGGCTCCAGAGCACCACCCGGCCCGCGGTGTCCAGGATCGCGATGGCGACCCTGAGCATGTCCAGCAGGCTGCCCTCGGCGGGCGTGCCCGGGCCGCCGGGACCGCCCGTGCCGACCGGACCTCCCTGGGCGTCGGCGGGCCCGCCGGGGAACGGCCGGCCGGGACGGCCGCGCAGATCGGACCGGGCGCCGGGGCCGGCCACCGGGGTCGGCGCCGGCTGGTCGGGGCCCGCCGCGCCGGGGGCCCCGCCGGTGCCGCCGCGGCGACGGCCGGCCGGTGGCCGGGGAGCGGCCGGACGGGCGGCGCGGCGCAGTCGGGCGCGGGCGGCGGCGCTCCCCGCGGAGCCTGCCCGCCGCTCTCCCCCGGCGCCGTTCCCGGTAGTCGACACCGACGGGGCCTCCGGCTCTGGTCGGGATCGGCGTCGCCGGCTGGGGACGGCTCACCGATGGTGACGAATAGTGCCGAAAAGTGACATACCCAGCAGCCTCCAGGCTATCCCGGCCCCTGGGTCGTCTTGTCCGATTGACCTACCCGGCGGACGGCGCGTCGCCCCCGGTCGGGACGCCGCCCGCCCCCGCCGTCCCGCCCTCCGTGAGCAGCCGGGCGACGTGCGGCAGCACGTCACGGTCGTGGTCGATCCAGTCCACGGCGTCCAGTTCGTCCGGGCCCAGCCAGCGCAGCGCGTCGTGGTCCTCCAGCGCGCGCGGCTCGCCCGCCAGCAATTCGGCGGCCCAGAAGCGCAGCTCCAGGCCGGGGCGCACGGCCCACGCGCCCGGCAGCCGGGTCAGCGCGCGCGCCCGGACGCCGAGCTCCTCCAGCAGCTCGCGCTCCAGCGCCTGCGCCTCCGTCTCCCCGGGCTCGGCCTTCCCGCCGGGGAACTCCCACCGGCCGGCCACCGCCTCGGGCGCGCTGCGCCGGGCGGCGAGCACCCGGCCGCCGCGGACCAGCGCGCCGCCGACCACGATCCGGGGAGTGGCCGGAGCGGCCGGGGTCGCGCGGGGGTCGGGGGTCTCGGGGGTGTCCGTCGTGGCGTCCATGGGGCCGACCCTACGGGTTCAGGCGTTGCGGACCGTCCCGTCCGCCGCTTCCGGCCTGGCCTCCCCGTCCGCCTCGACCCAGTACATCTGCTTGTGGCCCCGGGCCTCGAACCCGGCGGCCAGCCGCCGGGCCTCGGCCCGGTCGAGGTCCTTGGCGACCAGGAAGCGGTTGCCGTTGTCGTCCTGCCGCATGACCCGGTAGGTGCCCATGGCGGGAGGGTACCCGGGGCCTCCCGCCGGGCGTCCCGCTCCGGGCCGGACCCGTTTCCACTCGCGTGGGGCGGGCCGGTCCCCGGCTCGCGTGGGGGTCGGGCCGGGGACGCGCCCACGACGGTACGGCCGGCGGGTTACCGGCAGGTACGGGCCCGGTCAACGGCCGGTAACCAGGGGCGCGGGCGGCTCAGACCCGCAGGTCGGGCGCCTGCTCACCGGTGGACAGGCCCAGCCCGCGGCGGATGTCCAGGATCGTCGGCGCCGTCCTGGCCTCCGTCGCCCTGGCCCGGCGGAGGTCGCCCGCCAGGTCGCTGCCGGAGGCCGCGGCGTCCCAGGCGGCGGCCGCCTGCGACTTGGCCTCGACCAGCTTGGCGATCTTCGGCTGGACGTCGGCCGGCCAGGGCACCGACGGCCCGCCCAGCACCGCCGCCTGGGTCCGCGAGGCCACGGCCATCCGGCGGGCCCACGCCCGGTGGTCGGACTCGGCCTCGGCCACGTCCGCGTCCGGCGGGTCCAGGTAGACGTCGTTGAAGCTCCGGGCGGCCTCCAGGTAGGCCAGCTGGGGCGCGGTCAGGCGGCTCCGGTCGGTGCGGACCGTTCCCCGGTGCCGGTCCTCGCGGTCCTCGTAGGCGCAGGTGACGTACCGTGAGCCGGACGCCCAGTTCCTCGCGGTCGGGTAGAGGTAGACGTCGTCCATGCCGTCCGGGACGGTCCACTGGTCGAGCGCGTAGCCGTTCAGCACCGCGCGGCACAGCCGGCCGGCCGACTCGCGGGCCGCGCCCTCGCCCGGGTAGAGGCCGTTGCCGCTCGGGAGTTCGGCGGTGCCCGCCACCTCGCCGTGGTGCGGCTCGGTGCAGGCCACCCGGTGCACCCAGTACACCGTCTCGTCGCCGGTCCCCTGCGTCGTCGCACCGCCCTGGGGGGAGTCGTAGCAGTCGCCGGCCTTGAGCTCGGACCAGTGCACCGAGCCGGCCGGCGCCTTCGGGGCCTGGCCGAAGCGGCCGGCCCGCGCCGAGCTGAAGTCGGCCGCGCCGAGCGCGAGGGCCAGCAGGACCGTGCCGATCGTGCCGAGCACCAGGCCGGTCACCGCCATGCCGGAGCCGCGCTCCTTGCGGCGGTTGATCTGCACCAGCGCGAGGATGCCGAACACCAGGGCCACCGGGGACACCAGGAGCAGGCCGGTGACCAGGGAGCCGACCGCGAAGCCGTTGGTGGGGGCGGGCCCGGGACCGGGGCCGGGGAGGAACCCGGGCCCGGGGACGGCCTGCCCCGGACCGGGGGCCTGGGCGTACGGGTGGCCGGGCGGGAAGCCCGACCCGGCGGGGGGAGTGACGGAGGCCCAGCCACCGGCGGGCAGCGGGTACGGCGGCTGGGGCGGGGCGGCCGACGGCGGGACGGCCTGCGGGGCCGGGGCGACGGACGGACCCGCGGGCGGGCCGGCGGAGAGGTCGGGCGCGGCCCAGGGGTCGACGGCGGCGGGCGGGGCCCAGGGGTCGGCGGCGGGCGGGGCGGGCTCCGACCCGGCCTGGTCCTGCTCGGCCGCGGCGGGCCGGGCCTGGTCCTGCTCGGGCTCGACCGGGCTCGCGGACCCCACGGACCCCGCGGACCCCGCGGTGACCTTGCGGAAGTCCACCCGGGGATCCTGACCGGCCGTCGGCGCCTGCGCCGGGTCCGGGTCCGGGTCCGGGTCCGTGCCTGTCCCCGTACCGGTGTCCGTCCCCGTGCCGGTGTCCGTGCCCGCCTCCGGGCGGGTGTCCGTGTCCGTGTCGGCCCCCGTGGCCGCGGGCGACTCCGGCCCCGGAACGGGCGGCTCGGACTCAGGCTTGGACACGTGGACTCCCCCAACCCACCGGAACGGGCATCGGCTCGGCACTCGGCACCATGGCTCGGACCCGAACGGGCCCGATCTGAACGGTCGCGCGACTTTACCCGATCTTTCCGAACGCCTGCCCGCCCTGCCCGGACCGCCCGGCCCGCCCTTCGTCGGTTCGGCCGCGTCGGCTCAGCCGCGGGCCAGGATCTCGCCGTGCAGCATCGAGAACCAGCCGTCCCCGGCGGCGCTCCACTCCCGCCAGCCGTCCGCGATCCGGCCCAGCTCGTCCTGGTCCGCGAAGCCCCGCTCGACCGCCGTCCGGCCCAGCGCGGTGCCCGTCACCCGGTCCGCCCACAGCCCGCCCCACCAGGCGCGCTGCTCGGGCGTCGCGTACGTCCAGGTGCCGGCGCTCGCGGTGACCTCGGTGAAGCCGGCCGCGCGGGCCCAGGACAGCAGCCGCCGGCCGGCGTCCGGCTCGCCGCCGTTGGCGCGGGCGGTCCGCCGGTACAGCTCCAGCCACCGGTCCAGCGCGGGTACCTCCGGGAACCAGGTCATCGAGGCGTAGTCGACGTCGCGGACCGCGACCACGCCGCCCGGCGCCGTCACCCGTCGCAGCTCGCGCAGCGCGGCCACCGGGTCGGCCACGTGCTGCAGCACCTGGTGGGCGTGCACCACGTCGAACTCGCCGTCCGGGTAGGGCAGTCGGTGCACGTCGGCGCAGGCGAGGGCGACGTTGGACAGGCCCCGGCCGGCGATGTGCCCGGCGGCCTGCTCCAGCACCTCGGCGGAGGCGTCCACCGCGACCACCCGCCCCCGCGGGCCGACCAGTTCGGCCAGGTCCGCGGTGATCGTGCCGGGCCCGCAGCCGACGTCCAACAGGGCCTGCCCGGGCCGCAGTTCGGGCAGCAGGTAGCCGGCCGAGTCGGCGGCGGTGCGGGAGCGGTGCGAGCGCAGCACGGCCTCCTGGTGGCCGTGGGTGTAGACGGCGGCGGGCTGCGGTCCGGTCATGAGATCCCCCTCGATGCGGTCGGCCGCGGG
Organism: Kitasatospora sp. NPDC127116; assembly: GCF_042677365.1. Taxonomy (NCBI): domain Bacteria; kingdom Bacillati; phylum Actinomycetota; class Actinomycetes; order Kitasatosporales; family Streptomycetaceae; genus Kitasatospora; species Kitasatospora sp. NPDC127116. The sequence continues at coordinate 5,242 of NZ_JBHXTL010000014.1, read as the reverse complement.
GCTCCGCGGCGCCCCCGACGCTACCCGCCGTTCCGCATGCCGAGAAGATCCGTCTCGAATGCCGGTCACGGCGGGCCCGGGCCGCACCCCGCCGCCGTACCGTGGAGGCGCCCCCGACAGAACGGTCCCCGCCCATGCCCGGCCCGCGCCCCTACGTCCTGCTGAGCGCCGCCGTCTCGCTCGACGGCCACCTCGACGACACCTCCCCCGACCGGCTGCTGCTCTCCAACGCCGCCGACTTCGACCGGGTCGACGAGGAGCGCGCCGCCGCCGACGCGATCCTGGTCGGCGGCAACACCCTGCGCGCCGACAACCCCCGGCTGCTGGTCAACGACCCCGCCCGCCGGGCCGCCCGACTGGCGGCCGGCCGGCCCGAGTACCCGCTGAAGGTGACGCTCAGCGCGAGCGGCGCGCTCGACGCCGGGCTGCGGTTCTGGCACACCGGCGGCGCCCGCCTCGCCTACACCACGGACGCCGGGGCGGCGGTGCTGCGCCCCCGGCTGGACGGGCTGGCCGAGGTGGTCGCACTGGGCGACGCGGTGGACCTCGGCGCGGTGCTGGACGACCTGGGCGCCCGCGGGATCCGCCGGCTGATGGTCGAGGGCGGCGGGGGCGTGCACACCCAGTTCCTGGCCCAGGGGCTGGCGGACGAACTCCAGCTGGCCGTCGCCCCGCTGCTGGTCGGCCAGGCCGAGGCGCCCCGGTTCGTCCGCCCCTCCGCGTTCCCGGGCGGGCCGGCCCGGCGGATGCGGCTGCTGGAGGCACGTACCGTGGGCGACGTCGTCCTGCTCAGGTACGCCCCGAAGGAGCCCGCGCCGTGACCCCGTCCGCGTCCACCGACCTCGACCACCTGCGCCGGGCCGTCGAGCTCTCCCGCCGCTGCCCGCCGTCCGGGACGGCCTTCTCGGTCGGCGCGGTGATCGTCGGCGCCGACGGCACGGTGCTGGCGGAGGGCTACAGCCGGGAGACCGACCCGCACGACCACGCGGAGGAGGCGGCGCTGGCCAAGCTTCCGGCGGGCGACCCGCGGCTGCGCGGGGCGACCGTCTACAGCTCGTTGGAGCCCTGCGGGCAGCGCGCCTCGCGGCCGATGCCGTGCGCCCGACTGCTCGTCGCGGCGGGCGTGCCGCGAGTGGTGGTCGCGTGGCGCGAGCCGGACCTGTTCGTCACCGACTGCCAGGGCACCGCGCTGCTGACGGCGGCCGGCATCGAGGTGGTGGAGCTGCCGGAGCTGGCCGCGGAGGCCCGCGCGGTCAACGCCCACCTGCTCGGGTGATCTTTTGTATCATTGAGAAACAAAGAGCTCGCATTCTCCGGCTCTGCTGTCGTCGCACCCCCCGAGGAGCCGCCCCATGCCCGCTACCCCCGTCCGGCTGACCGCCCGCGCCGTCCTCCTGGACATGGACGGCACCCTGGTCAACTCCGACGCCGTGGTCGAGCGCTGCTGGAGCCGCTGGGCCGAGCGGCACGGCCTGGACCCCGCCGAGGTGCTCGCCGTCGCGCACGGCCGCCAGGGCCACGCGACCATGGCCGCCCTGCTGCCCGAACGCCCGGTCGAAGTCAACCTGGCCGACAACGAGCGGATGCTCGACGAGGAACGCGCCGACACCGAGGGCGTCGTCCCGGTGCCCGGCGCCGCCGCCTTCCTCGCCTCGCTGACCGGCCTCCCGCACGCCCTGGTCACCTCCGCCGACCAGCCGCTCGCCCGGGTCCGGATGGCCGCCGCCGACCTGCCGCTGCCGCCCGTCGTGGTCACCGCCGAGTCCGTCGGCGCCAGCAAGCCCGACCCCGAGGGCTTCCTCAAGGGTGCCGCCGCCGTCGGCTTCGCCCCCGCCGACTGCCTCGCCTTCGAGGACTCCGGCGCCGGCATCGCCGCCGCCAAGGCCGCCGGCACCCGCGTCATCGGCATCGGCCCGCGCGCCCTCCCCCACCACCCGGACGCCCACGCCGACACGCTCGCCACCGTCACCGTCACCGCCGCCCCCGACGGCCTGCTCACCGTCACCATCGGCTGACCCGGACCGCCGGACCCCCGGGGCCCGCACAGCACCGGGCCGGCACCGGAAAACGGACGGGGCCCGCCTCGGAGGAGGCGGGCCCCGTCGGACCCGCACAGGCGGCGGATCCGGTCGGCCCAGGGAGCGGGTCGATCAGACGTTGAAGCGGAACTCCACCACGTCGCCGTCCTGCATGACGTACTCCTTGCCCTCGATGCGGGCCTTGCCCTTGGAGCGGGCCTCGGCGATGGAGCCGGTCTCGACCAGGTCGGCGAAGGAGATCACCTCGGCCTTGATGAAGCCCTTCTGGAAGTCGGTGTGGATGACTCCGGCGGCCTCGGGGGCGGTGGCGCCCTTCTTGATGGTCCAGGCGCGGGTTTCCTTGGGGCCGGCCGTCAGGTAGGTCTGCAGGCCGAGGGTGTCGAAGCCGACCCGGGCGAGGGTGGCGAGGCCGGGCTCCTCCTGGCCCATGGACTGGAGGAGCTCCAGGGCCTCGGCGTCGTCCAGCTCGATCAGCTCGGACTCGATCTTGGCGTTCAGGAAGATCGCCTCGGCCGGGGCGACCAGCTCGCGCTGGGCGTCCTTGAAGTCCTCGTCGGCCAGCTCGTCCTCGTCCACGTTGAAGACGTAGAGGAAGGGCTTGGCGGTCAGCAGGTGGAGCTCACGGATCGGGGCGGTGTCGAAGCCGGCCTCGAAGAGGGTCTTGCCGGTCTCCAGGATCGCCTGCGCGGCCTCGGCGGCGGCCAGCACGGGGGCGGTGTCCTTCTTGAGGCGCGCCTCCTTCTGGAGCCGCGGCAGGACCTTCTCGATGGTCTGGAGGTCGGCCAGGATCAGCTCGGTGTGGATGGTCTCGATGTCGTCCTTGGGCGACACCTTGCCGTCCACGTGCACCACGTCCGGGTCGGTGAAGGCGCGCACGACCTGGCAGATCGCGTCGGACTCGCGGATGTTGGCGAGGAACTTGTTGCCCAGGCCCTCGCCCTCGCTGGCGCCGCGCACGATGCCGGCGATGTCGACGAAGTCGACGGTGGCCGGGAGGATGCGCTGGGAGCCGAAGATCTCGGCGAGCTTGGCCAGCCGCTCGTCCGGGACGCCCACCACGCCGACGTTCGGCTCGATGGTGGCGAACGGGTAGTTGGCCGCCAGCACGTCGTTCTTGGTCAGGGCGTTGAACAGGGTCGACTTGCCGACGTTCGGCAGGCCGACGATTCCGATCGTGAGCGACATGAAGCGCAGTCCCGTGGGCTTGGAGGAGTTGGGTCGGCACCGTACGGGCCGACCCCCAAGTCTACGGGCAGCCCCCGCCCCGCCTCACAGCTCGTCGTCCCACCGGACGCGGACGGGCCGTTCGAAGGTGAGATCCGTCATGCCGTCGCCGGCGGGGAGACCCGTGCGCGGATCCGGTGACCGTGGTGCGCCGAGCCGACGGGGCAGGTCAGCCGACCTGAGTGACGATCACATCACTGCTCCGTCCGGAGACACGGGCCGGGCCCTGAACGGTCCATTACACAGTGTGGCGATGATCGGACCGTACGTTGGACGGGTGGAGCAGAGCATCCGTACCCAGCCGCCAGGGCCCAGACGCCGTCCCCCGACCCGCGCGACCGCCCCCGCCGTCCCCGGCCCAGGCCGGGCTCCCGAGACCGCCGCAGCCCCCTCCGGGCCCGCCCCCGCCTCCCGGCCGCGCCCGGCGCCCGGACCGTCCGCCGCCGCCCGCCCGGCCGGCCCCCGGCTGCGCCTGCGCCTGCCGCTGCGCGGGCGCGGGCGCGGCGACGAGCAGCTGTACGGGCGGCGGCGCACCGGCCGGCCGGCCCGGCTGACGGCCATCGGCACCGGGGTGGTCGCCGTCCTGGCGGTGCTCGCGGTGGCGGGCCTGGACCGGCTGCTCTTCGACGACCTGGGCTGGCTGTTCGGCCTCGGCTACCTGGCGGTCTGCTTCCAGCTGGCCGTCCGGGTGCGCTACGCCGATCTGCTGGCCGCGCCGATCAGCGGGCCGATCGCCTTCGCGCTCGCGCTGCTGCTGCTCGAACCGGTGAGCTCCCCCGGCGTCACCGCCCAGGTGGTCTCGCTGGCGACCGGGCTGGCGCTGCGGGCCGGCTGGCTGTTCTCCGGCACCGGGCTGGCCACGCTGATCGTGCTCGCCCGGTTCGTCGCCCAGCGCCGGATCCACCGCGCCCGCTGAGCCCCGCCCCGCCGGTCGCGGCCGGCGGCCCGCCCGTCAGCCCTCCGCCCGGGCCGCCGCCATGGCGGCTCCGACGATGCCCGCGTCGTTGCGCAGCTCCGCCGGCACCACCCGTGCCTCGCGGTCCTTCAGCAGCGGCAGGAACTTCTCGTGCTTGCGGCTCACCCCGCCGCCGATCACGATCAGCCGCGGCGAGAACAGTCCCTCCACCAGGTCCAGGTACTCGTCGACCCGCCCGGCCCACTGCTCCCAGTTCAGCCCGTGCCGCTCCTTGGCCGCCGAGGAGGCCCGGCGCTCGGCGTCCTTGCCGCGCAGCTCCAGGTGGCCCAGCTCGGTGTTGGGCACCAGCGTGCCGTCCACGAACAGGGCGCTGCCGATGCCGGTGCCGAAGGTGAGCACCAGGACGACGCCCGGCTCGGCCCGTCCGGCGCCGTGGGTCAGCTCGGCCAGCCCGGCCGCGTCCGCGTCGTTCAGGACGGTCGCGGGCATGCCCAGCGCCTCGCGGAAGAGGCCCGCCGCGTCCAGGCCGATCCAGCCCTTGTCGACATTGGCCGCCGTCCTGGTGCGGCCGTCGACGACCACGCCGGGGAAGGTCAGCCCGACCGGGCCCTGGTGGCCGAAGTGGCGGACCACCTCGCAGACGGCGTCGACCACGGCCCCGGGGGCGGACGGCTGCGGGGTGAGCACCTTGTGGCGCTCCTCGGCGAGCACGCCCCGGGCGAGGTCGACGGGCGCGCCCTTGATCCCCGAGCCGCCGATGTCCACGCCGAATACCGCCGTCATCACGTCACCCTCCGCCGTCGGCCGCGGACCGGGCCGGTTCGCGGCCGGTGAATTGTCCACAGCCTGTGCACAAAACTACGAGAGTGCGCCGGGGCCCGCACAGCAGGAAGCCGCACCGCAGCAAGCCGGGCGGCACGGGGCCGCACGGCGGAAGGGGCCGGCCCCCCGGGGGGGGGGCGGGCCCTGCCGGGGGGGGGCGAGCGTTGCCCCCCCCCCCGGGCCCCCGGGGCGGCGCCCCCCCCGGGGGCGCCCCGAAACCCCGGGGTCCCCCGCGGGGGTG
>NZ_JBHXTL010000013.1:108349-113895 GCF_042677365.1 Kitasatospora sp. NPDC127116 | reverse complement strand
ATGGCGGGAACGGCCTCCTTCATACCTCCGACCTGCGAAAACGCCGGTCGGGACGACAGGATGTGAACCTGCGACCCCTTGCCCCCAGCGGCAAGTCCGGAGACGGCGAGCAGGGCGCGGGGCTTCCGGATGGTGCCGGCCGACCGGCACGTGCTCCGGCCCGCGGGCGTGGCGGGTGGTCCTGTCCCCGCCCCGGGCCAGGAGCACGGTCCTGCCCAGGGGGCGTCTCCCGGAGCCGGCTCCCAGGTTCGGTCTCGTCCTGGGTGCGGACGAACTCCCCCGCCTCTGAATGGTCCTCTTGACCAAGGCCGGAAATCACCGGAACGGTCCATCCAGAGGGGTTCCTCCGTGTACGAGCACACACCGCACAGCCGCGTCCAGCGTTCCCGCCGGGGCGGCCGGAACCGGGCGGTGGCGGCCGTGACCGCCGTGGCCGCCGGTGTCATGGCGGCCGGGGCGCTGGCACCGAGCGCGGCGTTCGCGGGCGGCAAGCCGGACGGCGTCCAGCAGAGCATGAACGCGCTGGTGAAGGACGACGGTCTGCCCGCCGCGCTGGCCTCCGTGAAGGGCCGCGACGGTCGCACCCGCACCTACACCGCCGGCGTCGGCGACCTCGCCACCGGGGCCAAACCCCCCGTCGACGGGCAGGTACGGATCGGCAGCAACACCAAGACCTTCACCGCCGTCGTCGTCCTCCAGCTCGTCGCCGAGGGAAAGGTCGGCCTCGACGAGCCCGTCGAGACCTACCTGCCGGGGCTGCTGCGCGGCGACGGCATCGACGGACGCGACATCACCGTCCGGCAGCTGCTCCAGCACACCAGCGGCCTGCCCGAGTACGTGGACAAGGACTCCATCCTCACCAGCCCGAACCGGTACTACGAACCGCGCGAGCTCCTCGACGCGGCTCTGGCCCGGAAAGCCCACTTCGCCCCGGGTACGCGCTGGGAGTACAGCAACACCAACTACCTGCTGGCCGGCCTGATCATCCAGAAGGTCACCGGGCGGCCGCTCGGCGAGGAGGTCAACCGGCGCGTCGTCGACCGCATCGGTCTGCGCCACACCTACTTCCCCACCCCCGGCGACACCACCATCCACGAGGCCCATCCCAAGGGCTACAACCGGGAAGCCGACGGCTCGCTCCGCGACTACACAGAACTGGACCCGTCCTGGGGTTGGGCGGCAGGCGCCGTCGTCTCCACCACCGGCGACATCAGCCGCTTCTACACCGCGCTCCTCGGCGGCCGGCTCCTGCCCCCGGCGCAGCTCGCCCAGATGCGCACCACCGTCCCCGCCGACGAGGTGGGTCCCGGCATCCGCTACGGGCTGGGCCTGGTGAGCCATCCGCTGTCGTGCGGCGGCCTGTACTGGGGCCACGGCGGGACCATCCCGGGCTACTACACCGCCGGGGGCGCCACCGACGACGGCCGCGCCGCCGGCATCGCGGTGACCGTGATCCCGGGCGACGAGGCCGAGCAGCACGTCAAGGCCACGGTGGACGCGGCCCTGTGTCGCTGACCCCGCGGACCGTCCCCGGTCCGGCCTGAGCATCCGCGAGCCGCACCGGCACCACCAACGGGTTCCGCGCGCACCGGCACCACCAACGGGTTCCGCGCGCACCGGCACGCCTCGGCGCGCGGAACCCGCACAGCCCGGCAATTCCCCCTTTCAGCAGAGGAGTTCCTCCGTGAACGAGCACACACCGCACAGCCGCGTCCAGCGTTCCCGCCGGGGCGGCCGGAACCGGGCGGTGGCGGCCGTGACCGCCGTGGCCGCCGGTGTCATGGCGGCCGGGGCGCTGGCACCGAACGCGGCGTTCGCGGGCGGCAAGCCGGACGGCGTCCAGCAGAGCCTGAACGCGCTGGTGAAGGACGACGGCCTGCCCGCCGCACTGGCCTCCGTGAAGGGCCGCGACGGCCGCACCCGCACCTACACCGCCGGCGTCGGCAACGTCGCCACCGGGGCCAAACCCCCCGTCGACGGGCAGGTACGGATCGGCAGCAACACCAAGACCTTCACCGCCGTCGTCATCCTGCAACTCGTCGCCGAAGGAAAGGTCGGCATGGACTCCCCCGTCGACACCTACCTCCCCGGCCTGCTGCGCGGCGACGGCATCGACGGACGCAACATCACCGTCCGCCAGCTGCTCCAGCACACCAGCGGCCTGCCCGACTACCTGGAAGCCCCGGCCCTCTCGGACGAAACCGCCCTGCAGTTCCGCTACTTCGAGCCCCGCGACCTCCTCGACGGCGCCCTCGCCCAGAAGGCCCGCTTCCCCTCGGGAACCAGCTGGGAGTACAGCAACACCAACTACCTGGTCGCCGGACTGATCATCCAGAAGGTCACCGGACGGCCCGTCGGCGAGGAGATCACCAAGCGCGTCATCGACCGCATCGGCCTGCGCCACACCTACTTCCCCACCCCCGGCGACACCACCATCCACGAGGCCCACCCCAAGGGCTACGTCCGCAGCTCGCCGGACGCGCCCCCGGTCGACTACACCGACATGGACTCCTCGATCGCCTGGGCGGCCGGGGCGATCGTCTCCACCAACACCGACCTCAACTCGTTCTTCACCGCGCTCCTCGGCGGCCGGCTCCTGCCCCCGGCGCAGCTCGCCGAGATGCGCACCACCGTCCCCGCCGAACTCCTGGGCCCGGGGGTCCGCTACGGTCTGGGCCTGCAGAGCAAGCCGCTCTCCTGCGGCGGCCTGGCCTGGGGCCACGGTGGCACCGCCCGCGGCTACCGGTCCCGCGGCGGCGTCACCGACGACGGCCGCGCCGCCAGCATCACGGTCACCACCGTCCCGCTCGAGGACGGCGTGCAGCACATGGCGGCCGCCCTGGACGCGGCCCTCTGCCGCTGACCCACCCCTCGGGCCGGCCCCCGCGCGGGGGCCGGACACCGGACGGCCTCGTAGGCCGCGGTCAACGCTGGCCACGGTCCCGGACACGCAGCTTGGCGAAGATGCTGGTGATGTGGTTCTTGACCGTGGAGACGCTGATGCCCGTCGCCGAAGCGATCTCGACGTTGTCGAGGCCGGCGGCCAGCAGATGCCACACCTCGACCTCGCGGGGCGTCAGCTCACCCAGGCCGGACACCGAGGACGGCACCGGCGCCGTCGTGGGCACCGCCCTGCTCACCGGCATCAAGCTCGACCCGTCCGTACCGAGCCTGATCGGCGTGGCGCTGGTGGGCATCGGCATCGACTACTTCCTGTTCCTGATGTTCCGCTTCCGCGAACAGCTGCGGGCCCACCCCGAACGCCACCACCGTGCCACCGCCGCCGAGATCAACCGCAAAGTCGGCACCGCAATCACCTCGGCCGCGCTCACCATCGTCGCCGCCTTCGCCACCCTCAGGGTCGCCGGCTTCGGACAGTTCCGGGTGCTCGGCCCGGCCGTCGCGCTCTCGGTCCTGGTCATGCTGCTCGCCGGCCTCACCCTGATGCCCGCCGCACTCGCGGCCTGCGGACGCGCACTGTTCTGACCCTCACGCGTCCTCAAGACCGTGCCCCGCGACGGCGCCACCGCCCGCTTCACCGACCTGGTGTCCCGCCGGCCCGTGGTCATGGTCCTCACGTCGCTCGCCCTCCTGACCGCCCTGGCCGGCGGGCTCGCCGGGATCAGGATGGACTACGGCCTGGGCGGCGGACCGCGCACCACCTCCCGGACCACCGCCGCCGAGATCTCCCGCGCCCTGCCCGCCGGCGTGGCGGACCCGACCAGCGTCCACGTCGAAACCAAGGGCGCCGGCCCGTGACCTGGCCTCCGGACCGATCCGCGCCGCCGTCGCCCAGAACACACCGGCCGGCCTGAGCGCGCACGTCGGCGGAACCCCCGCCGTCTTCGCCGACGTCTCCACCGCCGTCGACCGCGACCTGCGGCTGGTCTTCCCGGTGGCGGCCGCACTCATCGGGGTGATCCTCCTGCTGCTGCGCAGCTTGCTCGCACCAGTGATCCTGATGCTCTCGGTCGGCCTCGGCTTCGCGGCCACCCTCGGCGCGGCAGCCCTGCTGTTCCAGCACGCGATGGGCAAGCCGGGCGTCGACTTCACCCTGCCCCTGGTCCTGTTCCTTCGCCAGCTTCGCCGTGACCCCGCAGCCCTCGACCCAGCAGATCGGCTTCGCGACCGCGCTCGGCATCCTGCTCTCCGCGTTCCTGCTGTCCATCGTCCTGGTGCCCGCCCTGGCCGCGTTCCTCGGCCACAGCCTGTGGTGGCCCCTGCGCCCCGGACGCCCCACCGGCCCACCGGCCCACCCAGCCGCAGGCGGACACCTTCCCCCACCCGTACGCACCACACGACGAAATGAGCGCGAACCCGTCCTCGGCCCCCCGGGGACACCACTGACCCCAACTACCACGGCCCCGGCGGAACGACCGCGCGGGAAGACCGTACAACCGCCGGACACCGCCCTCGCCGGGCGGTGTCCGGCGGTTCATAGCGTGCACAGCGCCCTCAGCCCTCCTCGTCCCCCTCAGAACCGCACCCACCACCGGTGGCCCTGGCTGTCCTGCCCCGCACCCTGCTGCCAGGGGCCGAACACCAGGACGCCATCGAAGAGTTCAACACAACCCTTGACGGCCACCCGACCGAACTGACCACCGCACCGCCCCGCCTGAAGGACCCGGCGGCAGCTGCCGCCGGGTCCTTCAGGATCACCGAGGGTCCGGGTCCACACACCCGCCGGCAGCGCCGTGGCGCGGCGCCCCGGAGAACGCGGCTGACCGAGCTCGCCGAACCGCGGGTACGCGAGGAGGCCGACCGGGTCGTCCCGCGAGGACGACTCCAGCCCCGGGAGCTCCCCCCAGTCGAACTGGATCTCCTCGCCAGCCGCAACCTCAAGGCCCTGCTCGCCGAACACCTGAACATCAACGCCCTGATCGGACTGCCCAAGGTCCCTCCCGACCGCGAGGCCGGCGACCTCGTGCAGGCGCGAACGCAGGGCCGCCTCAGTGGGTTGCGGCGACCCTCCGGCCACCAGCTGCGGTCCCCGGCTGGTCCCCAGCAAGATCGAAGAACGGCGGCACCTCGGCCGCTCGCCACCTGCCACACCATCAGCAAAAAGGCCGCTGACCTGGGATTTCTCCCAGCCAACGGCCTTCCGACAATACTGCCGGGACGACAGGATTTGAACCTGCGACCCCTTGACCCCCAGCCGCCCAGCCATAACCATCGCTGCACGTCAGACGGTAGACAGCACGCGCTGTTCGTTCACCGAAAGGCTCCTCAGAGACGGCGGTGAACGACGCGTGGTCCCCGGCAGGTTCCTAGTAGGACTTCGTTAGGTCTGAAGTGGTCTGGTGCGCCTTGCTCGGCGCGTGGTGGGTAACTCGCGGTGACAGGTGGGACATTCGTCGGCCCAGGCCCGTATCAGGTCCTGGATGGCGTCGAGGACTCGGTAGAAGGTCAGGCCGGCGCCGCGAAGTTGCGGTGGATGCGCCCGGGGGGGGGGGAGGCCGGGGGGGGGGTGTCCAGGGGGGCGGTCTGGTTGCAGCCCCCCCCCGGTCCGGCCCAGAAATTGGGCAAGCCCCAGCCGGGCTTGAAAA
>NZ_JBHXTL010000013.1:99061-108339 GCF_042677365.1 Kitasatospora sp. NPDC127116 | reverse complement strand
CGGCCGTGTAGGGGGTCCCGGACTGGTAACACGGACAGGCGGGGCCCTCGACTTTGGGGCCGAGCCCCCGGAGGGTGAGGAAGGCGTGGGCGGCGGTGACGAGGGTGACGTGATGGTGCCAGCCTCGCCAGGTGCGGCCCTCGAAGTGGTCCAGGCCCAGGCCGTGCTTCATCTCGCGGCAGTCGCGCTCGATGCGCCAGCGGATCTTGGCCAGGCACACAAGACGGCGGATCGCCGTGTCCGGTGGCAGGTTGGTCATCCAGTAGTCGGTGGGCACTTCCTTGCCGGGCGGCCACTCGACCAGAAGGGTCTCGGCGGGCAGGACGCCGTCCCAGGACTCGCCGCCGCCCGCATCGGCGGCGGCGAGTGCCCAGGGGATCTTCCCTGCGGGCCGCACCTGCAGGACGTGAAACCGCGAGCGCATTGCCCCATGGCTGCCCTGGCGCCAGGTGACCTGCCGAAACGCCCGATACCCGCCCGCGGCGGCGAGTTCGCGCAGAGCGACGGAATCCGTGCGGTAGCGGGGCAGTGTCCTGCGCCCGGCGCCGCCGTAGGCGGGCGCCTCGGGCTCCGCTTCGTGGCGGTGCGCGGTCTCGTCTCCGCGCACCGCCACGATGTAGTCCAGATCCCGTGAGCGCAGGGCATGGCGGAAGGCCGCCGACTGACCGTAGCCCGCGTCGGCGACCACGACCCGCGGGGCCAGCCCCCAGGAGATCAACTCTTCGAGAGCATCGATGGCCAGCCGCCATTTCTCGACGTGCCCGACCTCCGGCGGCAGACCGGTGCGTCGCCGGCGCACGTCGTCGCGGTCGTCCCAGTCCGGCGGCACGAACAGCCGCCAAGACAACGGGCTGGAGGCCCGGTCGGTGACGGCGTGGACGCTCACGCCGACCTGGCAGGGCGAGCGTTTGCCGAGTGCGCCGCAGTACTGCCGGGAGGTCGCCACCGACTGGTCCCCCGCTTTCGGGAACGAGGTGTCGTCGATCACCCACGCCTCGGGTGCGATGGCGGAGGTCATCTTCCCGGCGATCTGTCGCAGCACCGGCGTGTGGTCCCACGGCGACTGGCTGACGAACTGCTGCAACGCCTGCATGTTCCCGTCCGGCAGCCGTTCGGCCATCGGCTGGATCGACTTGCGCCGCCCATCCAGCATCAGCCCGCGCAGGTAGCAGTCACTCTGCCGGCGCTGGTCTTTGCGTGCCAGGGACGCGAAGCCGTTCTACCGCACCAAGATCCACAGGCGGCAGCATGCACCGCCACGACCGCCAAGATCAAATCAACCTAACGAAGTACTACTAGGCCCTGCCGAGCCTGGCCGGCTGGAACGCCGATACGGCCTCCGGCAACGTGCCGACCGACGCCTGATACGCGCTTCCGTCCAGTCTTACCTGGCCTACGCGTGGGCTTGCGCGTGCCCGTCGGATGGCCGCGCGTGGTGCCTGCCGCTCTGATGGGCCGTTCGGCAGGCACCACGTTGCTCGCTGTCAGTCGGCGGGTGCCTCGACGATCGCGCTGTCGCGGTGGCGGGAGTCCCTGGCCTGGAAGCGGAGGAGGCGCCGGGTGGAGTCGGTGGCGGACTTCGGCGGGATGAGGGTGAATGCCACGACGACCTTGGACGGGTCGGCCTCGCCTCGGCTGACCGCGGCCGCCACGTCCGCTTCGGTCTTTCCCTCAACGACCGGGTAAAGCAGTGCCACACCGGTCCGCGGGCCCGCATCGTCGCCCGGTTCGGCGGCCGGGTCAGCGGCCGCCTCGATCAGCCGCTTCGCCAGCTGCTGGTGCTCGACGCCGGCGATGCGGCTGAAGGAGGGCTTGCCCTCCTGTCGGCTGCGGCGGACGAGCGACATCGGCACCGAACCCGCTACGGATGCGTCGATCCGGGTGCTCTGGGAGTGCTGGGGGGCGATCAGGAGCCAGTCTTCGACGGTCGCCAGGCGGCCGTCGAGCTGTGCAAGGTAGTGCAGGTGCGGCCGGAAGTGGCCTTCGTGCTCCCACTCCAGGCTGCTGAGGACAGCCAGCAGCCTGGAGTGGCTGACGCGTGCTGTCAGCGCAGAGAAGGAGCGCCCTGGCCCATCGTGGCCGTCGCCCGGCACGGTGAAGGCGGCAGGATGCGAGGCGAGGGCGTGCAGCAGGGGGCGCCACCGTTCGGTGTTGCGTTCCAGGGCCTTCGCGCTCAGGGGGTAGGCCGCAGGCTCGATGGGCCGGCCCGGGGAGCGTATCTCGACGAGCTCGGCGTTGAACATCTTGTTGCGGGCCGAGGGCTTGACCCAGGACAGGTGCTGCGCGACGAGCGGCGGGACCTGGGCGGGAATGACCTGGGGCTTCCCGTCGACGAGCACCGCGTACTGGGCGAGCTGCTCGCGGAAGACCTCCTCGTCCCGGCAGATCGCCTCGAATGCCTCGTAGAGGTCCGCGGTCGAGGTCTTCGTCATGGGCTCCTCGCGTCCGATGTACAGGCGCACGAGGTCGCGGTAGCCGGGGCGGAACCCGAACCAGCGGCCCATCTGCATGAGGGTGTCCGCCTGGCGGGTCGTGCGCCGGTAGTAGGTGACGGTGAGGCCCTCGACGGTGAAGCCGCGGGAGAGCTTGGTGCCGCCCACGAGGATCTTCCACACGTTGGGGGTGCGGTCGAAGTCGAGGTCCAGCTGTGCGAAGTAGCGGTCCGAGTCCCCGTTGACGACCACAACGGGGTTGCCTCCCTTGCCGATCAGCTGCTTTGCACGGCTGATGTAGGGGCGCAGTTCGTCGTAGGCGGCGGGGTTGGGCAGGTCTGCGGCGCGGGTCCGGGAGACGGGGGAGAAGTCGGCGGCCCACAGGCCTGCGAGGCGGGCGTGGCCTTCTGCGGAGGTGTAGCCGGCCTGGTGCCACATGGTGTTGATGCGCAGGGCGAGCTCGGCGTGGTCGTCGGTGCGGACGGACTGGTGGACGAGCATGGTGTGGTGGCGGAAGGGGCCGTCGGGTACGCCGTGGTCGGCGCGGTAAAGCTTCAGTGCCCCGGTGAGGAGGAAGCTGTCCATGGCTTCCTGCAGTCGGTCGCCGGTGTGGTCCCAGATACCGCGGACATGGGCTTCCTGCTGGGAGTTGGCGGTGGTGCGCTCTGCGGGGTCGAGCGGCGATTCGAGGTCGTGGAAGTCCTGGACGCCCATGTACCCGTGGGGGCGGGGGAGGGAGATGAGGAAGTCGCTGGGGAAGATGTCCTCGGTGTCGCCGGGGTCGATGAAGACGTTGGCGAAGGGGGTTGCGGTGTAGCCGACGTACTGGGCTCGCGGCAGGAGGGCGAGGAGCTCGGATATCAGGCCGTTGATGGCTGTGCGCTCGGTGGAGCCCTTCTCCCACTTCTTGGGGTCGGTGGTGTTGACGGAGGCCTGGTCGGACTCGTCGTCGATGATGAGGGTCGGCAGTTCGCCGAGGATGCCGCGGATCTGCTTGAGGTCCTTGACCAGCTTGGTCAGGACGGCCTTGTTCTTCTTGACGACCATGATGCGGGCGGCCGCGTGGTGCAGGTTGGCCGGGTCGTGGAGGGGGAGGGTGTGGTCGCGCTTCTCGACTTCCAGGACGCGGATGCCCTGCGCGAGGCTCTTGTAGTCGTTGTCGCGGGTGGTGAGGCGTTCGATGTCGAAGGCCCGCAGCATGGAGGGGCGGGCTCCGTGCTTGACGAAGACGTCCCAGTCGGCGTCGTCGCCGGCATAGTCGATTCCGACTAGGGTGTCGACGTCCTTGGGGTCGGCTCCGCGGAGGATGTTCTCCTGGCCGACCAGTTCCATGTCGAGGCGACGCTGGGTCTGCGCGCGCAAGAGGTTGAGGGTTCCTCCGAGGACGATGACCAGGCGGTATCCGGCGTCGATGGCCTTCGCGGTGACGCCGGTGAAGTTGGCGGTCTTGCCGGACTGCACGTAGCCGACGACCAGGCCCTTGACCTGGCGGGCCGCGCTCTGCTCGGGGTCGGTGAGTCTTTCGACGACGGCTCGGCTCGCTTCGTCCAGGCTCGCGACGGCGGCGTCGCTCCAGCCCTTCTCACGGAGCTTGCGTTCGTAGGCGGGCCAGTAGAAGGCGCGGGAGGCGGCGCGCTCCGGCGTGTACCAGGGGGTGTGTTCGCGGGCGATGACGACGGCGCCTGCGGCGCGGGCGAGGGGGACGGCGGTGTCGAGGGCCTTGCGGAGGTCGTCGCCGAGGCGGAGGCGTTCGTAGGCTGCGGTGCGGCGTTCGTCGGTGCGGGGCTCGGTGTCGGGTGACCAGCGGGGGTTCTCGGAGAAGTCCCAGGCGGTCAGTGCGCGGGACCACAGTGCGGTGAGTGCCCCGCCGTACAGGCCGTCCTCGGCGAGGCGGGTGCGGAAGGCCTCCTCGCCGAGGTCGGCGCCCGGGAAGTCATCCTCGGCGGCGAGCTCTGCCGTCTTCGCGAAGTGGCGGGGGCTGGTGGCCATCCCGTTCAGGACTGCGGTGTGGATCTCAAGGAGTATGTCGGTCACGTCGTGTCCCTCGGTTCGGCCAGGAGCGGTCAGGAGCTGGGGCGGTAACGGCGTTCGCGCTGGGCGTGCACCGAGGCCAGCAGGATGCTGTTCCAGTAGTCGATGCGGTCTGCCCGCTTTCGTTCCCAGCGGCCGAGCCCGAAGCAGTCCTGGAGAAGCAGGTAGAGCAGGGTCTTCGTCACGGGGGCGTCGTTGGAGCCGCCGCGCCGGCCGTCGTTGAAGTCTTCCCTGAAGGCCTTGTTGAGGAGGATGGCGTGGCTGTCGCGGTCCAGGTCGAAGAACTTGTCCTCGGGAAGGGGGACCCATTCTGCACGGATCGGGTCCTCTGCTGACTTGACGGGGAGCTCCTCCCGCACGGCGCGCTTGACCATGGGGTCGAAACCCTTGCCCGGCTCGATCACCGGGGCCCTCTCGATAGTCGAGCGTGAGGCGCCCTCCCGGTAGGCGGCCTCGGCGTCGGCGAGGAAGGCGCTGAACGGGCTGTCCTCGGAGTCGGCTGCCTGCTCGACGCCGTGGGTGAAGGCAGGGGTGACCTCGACTCCGTCCTTCTTCACGGTGAGGCTGAATACCCCGTCCGAGTCCTGGGGCAGGTCCACGGCGATGCGGGCCAGCACCAGGTGGCTCTCGCTGGCGCGCAGGTTGTTCCAGCCTCCGGCCTGTACGAGGCGGTCGTTGCGGTAGAAGTAGAAGCCCTGGCGCTCCTGGAGGGGCCCGATCTGGCGGAAGCCCGCGTGGCCGGACTTGGCGGGCCAGATGTGGGCTTCGAGGGCTAGTTCGCCGACGCCCTTCACCGGGGCGAGGAACTTCTTCGGGTAGCCGGGCTTGCCGGGCACCTTGTAGCCGAAGGGGTCCAGGGGATCGACGCTGATGTGGTCGGTCTCGTCCCCGGTCGACACGTCCCAGACAGCGATGTCGAGCGAGAGGCCGCGGGAGAGGAAGCGGTGCAGGTAGAGGCCCAGGTGCGTCTCAAGCTGGGATATCGCCTTGGAGAGGAACTGTTCGCTCTGCCCCGGGGCGACGGTGTCGAAGGCCCGCACGTTGTCCCAGCGCACGATCGTGCCCTGCCATTCGATCAGGCCGTCGTAGACATCGATCTGCTGCTGGGCGAACCGGGGGTCGACGGTGTCGCAGCGGAAGCCGTCCTCGATGCCCTCGTGGGTGATCTTGTGTCCTGCGGGCGCGCTGCGCCGGGTACGGCTGATCACCGTGAGGGACTCGGCGTGCGACAGCGAACCGGCTTTGAGGCCGGTGCCGTACATGCCGAGGGCACTGCTGCCGTAGTCGCGGCGGCGGCCGACAGTCATCGCGCTGTCGAGTCCGGTGGCATCCATGCCCCGGCCGTTGTCCAGGACCAGCAGCGAGACTATGCGGTCGGCGTCGCGTAGGAAGTGCACCACGACCGCGTCCGCGCCGGCGTCGATGGAGTTGTCGACAAGGTCGGCGACCGCTGCTTCGAAGCTGTAGCCCTGATTGGTCAAGGCCTTCGCGTACCCGGCGTCCGGCGGCAGGCGCGTACTGCCCTGCGTCGGCACGTCGTACTTCCAGTTGGCGCGGAGGGAGGAGGCCGATGGGGACATGCGTTCGCAGCTCCTTGGACACGCAGAGCCGGGCCTGCGCGGAGGAAGCAGCGGCCCGTCAGTTTCCAGCACTTTCACGGACTGGAATGCCGGGGGACGTCCTGCGAGAGGCCCTGCCATCCGGGTCCGGGACGAGACCTGCCGACACGTCGGCACACCGAATACCTGGGCAGCATTTCGCCGTTTGCCCTCGTCAGGTGGCGAGTGTAGCGGGGCGGTGAATATCCGCGGGCAGAGATGCGCAGAAACGGCAGATTGATCAGCAGCCGAACTCTGGCATGGAACACGCCATTCCTTGAAGGGCAGGAACGGGATGTCCTTGCGTTTACGGTTGGCGATCTGGTCGGCGGGCTGCGGGATGACCGCGCGGATGCTCCGTCGGCACAGGTGCTCGTGGCTGGCCCTCGACGAGTAGCCCGGTCGCCCAGGACCACGACGGGTCGGGTGCGGGGCCGTCCGACCGGCCTGGGCGCGCGCAGGGCGGCCATGACGTGTTCGAAGGTGGGTGCGTCTCCGGCCTGGCCGGGTGTGAGGTGGAAGCACAGCGGGCTGATGCCACCCCTCGCCACCGCCCTGCACCGCACGGCCGAGCTGCTGGACCAGCGCGTCGCGGCCGCCCTGGCGGTCGAGCCGCAGACCCGCTTCGTCTCCTCACTGCACCGGCCGATATCCAGCAGCTGCCCGAGGGTCCGGTGGCGGAGCTGACCGTCTAGGCGCCCTTCCAGGACCCCGGTGCCAAGGCACTGAAGAGGCTCGTCGTACCCTGAAGCCGCGTCGGCTCACGGTCTGCTATCAGGATCACGGCACCGAGCTGGACGGGCCGGCCGTGGCCGCGCTCCCGCGGCAGCACAGTGGCGAGCTGCGGCGCGAGGCCCGCAAGAGCCCGTACGACGACCGGTACCGGCACGGCAAGCTGATCGAGTGGGTCGTCGACGGGCAGCGCTGGGCGCTCACCGGCAGTCCGAACCTCTCCGCCGCCGCCCTGCTGCGCTCGGTACCGGACGGGGGCAACTGCGAGATCGGCGTGATCTGGCCGGTCGACCGGTCGCTCGCACCTCCCTGGGAGCCGGTCGCCCCGGAGACCGTCGAGCACCTCGCCGCGCCGCGGCGGGCCGCCGAGGATCCGCCGCCCGTCCGCCTTCCCCGGCTCCTTGGCGCCGCCCGCGAGCAGGGCGGGGTGCGTGTCTGGCTAGCTCGGGCCGCCGAGCGGGACGTCGAGCTGCGGATCTCCAGTACAGCCGGCCGCCCGAGGAGTGGACAGCCCTGGGTGCCGTGCCGACCGGGGCCACGGAGCTCTGCTTCCCGGTGGACGCCGAACCGGGCAGCCGGGTAGGCATCCTGGGTAGCCCGGATCTCGTCCCGGTGACAGATGTCGTGCAGACCGTCCAGCGGCCGGCGGCCGAACAGCGCGAGCCCGGACCTCGCCAGCCCGGAGACCTCTTCCGTCACCGCTCGTTGCTGGAGGAACTCGTCCGCAGCCTGCTCGACGCCCGGCCCGAACCCTCCCCCGGCGCCTCCCCGACCCGCTCGAGGGCACCGGCCGCTTCCGGCTCCGGGACGGGCGAACCGGGGCTGCCGGTGACCCTCTTCGCCCTCGGACGGCAGGCCGTCGACGGGCCCCCGGGCGGGGCGCCCGAGCAGTACGCGACCGAGTCAGACGCATCAGAGGCCGATCCGGTCGGGAGTTCATGGTTCGAGGTCTTCACCCCCGAGGAGGAAGCCGGCTTGGAGGACGACACCGCCGAGACCGAGGAACAGCCCCCGGCCGACGGGCCGCCCGAGGACACCGAGGAATCCCTCCAAGCTCGCCGTCAGAAGATGGCCGAATGGCTACGACGGGCTCGGGCCGACCTGTCGCTCGTCCCGAGGCTGCTGCTGGTCCGGGTGCTGCTCGACTTCCTGGCCAAGGACGCGTAGCCGGCCAACGACCGGTCCTGGTAAGCCCTGCTGGCCGACGTGACCGCCCCGCTGGACCGGCTCGACCCATACCGGCTCCCGCAGGAGGACGCCGAAGCGGCAGCGTCGCTGGCGGCATTGGTGCTGACCATACTGGAGTACCAGGCCGTCAGCGAGGCCGAGACCGGCCGATACAAGCGGCTTGGCCTCGGCGCTGGCCGAGCTGCTCCTGGCCGCGACAGAGGAGCGGATCGGGGGGTACGTCACACCGGAGCTGGCCGGGCGCTTCGGCGTCACGGTGGAACCGGACCACGTCCTGGAGCTCGCCAACCAACTTCTCCAGGACTCGGTGGCCAAGACCGTCCGGAACTCGACGACCGGACGGACACCGCTGCACGACGACACGCTCCCAACCTGCTGTCTGTCCGGGGCAGTTGGTCCAGCTCCAGCAGAGCCGCTCTGGGCGCCCTCGGCCGCACCGGGCTGGCGGGCCCGGTCGGTGCCTGGGCCTGCCACGACGACGGCCACTGGTGCTTCGTGGCCTGGCACAAGCCGGACCTGCTCGAGGTCACGTACCGCGGGCAGCTCGCCCGCTGGCGGCACTTCCAGCTCTCCCCGGCCACCCTCACCCGCCGCGCTGGCCCGCGATTCCGCCCTCGACGACCGTCGACCGACCGCCCAGGGCCCCTTGTCCCAGTTCACCGAGACCGGCCAGCGCCTTCTCGACGTACTCGGCCTTCCCACCACCAGACACCCAGGCCCCGGAAGGCTAAAGCTTGTGACTGAGGTCAGTGGTTGCTCCGTTCCGCCACCCGCTCACGCGGCCGTTACGGGCCTGCGACGTGCAGCCGGGCCAAAACGGAGCCGGGTTCGCCCGGGACGCGGAGCATGGTGTGGCCCGGGGTAGCAGACCGGGACCAGGACGGTCTACGCCGCGTGTGCGCTGCAGCCGATCAGGGCCCGGGCATCCGCGTGGCTGCCGACGTCCATCAGGTGGCCGACCACGTCGAGGACGAACCGGTCGGGCCGACTGCCGACCTTCCGCAGGAGAGCATCCGCGACCTCTGTGAGACCCCGGCTGCGGCACGTCTGAATCGCTGCGGCGGACTCCGCCGCAGGCGCCTCGTCGCCGGCATAGTCCAGCATGCCGACGGCGTGCTCGTAGCGGCCGCTGTCCAGGTGCAGCACCAGTTCGTCGACCGGCCACTGCAGCCCGGCGGCGCGTTCGATGCGCCGGTCCCCCTCGCCGGCGGGGGGCCCCGCGGCGGCACGGCCCCCCGTGCCCCCCCCCCCAGACGCCCCCCCCAACAAAAACAACACCACCCCCCCCCCCCGGAGG
>NZ_JBHXTL010000013.1:0-99051 GCF_042677365.1 Kitasatospora sp. NPDC127116 | reverse complement strand
ACCTTCCCGCGGGCGTGCTCTTTGCGGCCGGTTACCTGGTCCCCCACCTTTTCGCCCCCGGCCCCCGCCGGCCGGGGGGCGCGTTCCCGGCCCCGGTCCCCCTCGGCGAGGGGGACCGGCGCATCGAACGGCGCAACTGTGCCGCCCTCCAATGCGCCGCGCATCTCATCAACGTCCTCCGCCGCCGGCCTGTTGACTGCGGCACTGATGTTGTCTGTGGCGAAAGCGGACTCGCATTCGTCGGAAACACGCTGCAGGAGTGCCCGCAGGTCATCCTCGGTCATCACTTCAACACCGCCCTTGCTCTTAGCGAGCCGGTGCAGTTTCAGAACCGTGTCCGTGTCGGGGAACAGGACCTTCCCCAACGCGAGCCGGTTGAGGACCGAGCGGGAACTGTGGATCTGACCTGCGACGCCGCGCAGCGATCCGCCAGTAGCCCGCAGCATGGCCCGCACTGCCCCGGCGAGTTCGCGGCGCGCCGGAGGAACGGAGGACGGAAGAGCCTTCATCTGTCCGCGTGGAGGCAACGAAACTCCCTAGAGGTAGGGGTCGGCGAAGTGTCATCCCATCTTGGCAAACGCCTACGACAGCTGAACGGTCATCGGTGCAAGAGGGACACTCCGGGACACCGGGAGAAGCGGGACACCGGGGGACAGCGAAGCCTTCCCCTGCCTCCGGGGCGTGCGCTTCGCTTGAAGAGCAGGCGGGACTGGCCCGCTGACAACCCACCAGGGTCGTCACTGCGCTGTGCACGAGAGGATCCGGAGAGCATGGTGGCAATTCCGTCCTGGACGGACGAGGGACTCGGCACTATGAAGCGCGTCGCGCTGTGGCTCGTACAGGAGGTCGGAGTCGGCAGCGTGTTCACCAAGGAGCAGCTGCGGATCGCGTTCGAGGGGGTCAGCCAGGTCGACCGCCGCATGAGGGAGCTCCGCGTCCACGAGTGGCAGATCGATACCAACAGGGAGGACCCGGCCCTCGACCCCAGTGAGCACCGGTTCGTGTGTGAGGGTGTTCCGGTATGGCAGCCTGGCAAGGGAGGCCGCAAGGCGGCCGAGTCCGTGGGAGCGGTGCAGCGCCGCGCTGTGCTCCTGAATGACAACTACCTGTGCCGGACCTGCGGCATCGGCAACGGCGAGGCATACGCCGACGGCCACGGCGCCACCTCCCACCTGGACATCGCACGGCGCCAGGTCACCCTGCCCGGCGGCGGCACGGAGGTGCAGCTGGTCACCGAGTGCAACCGGTGCCGTGTCGGCGGGCGCGACGCCGGCGCCGACCTGGGCGCCTTCGCGGCGGCGGTGGCACAGCTGTCGACGTACGAGCGCAAAATGCTGTCGTCCTGGATGGAGCAGGACGCCCGCGGCTTCAACGAGGTCGAGAAGCTCTGGGGTATCTACCGCACCCTGCCTGCGGCGGCGCGCGCCGGTGCCCGCGACATGCTCCTGTAGTCCCCCGCCGGGGCGGCAGCGGAACCCCCGGTGCCGCCCCGTTCCCGGCCCTGGCAGTATCGGCATCGCTTTCACACGCACAAAGGAGCACATCCGTGTTGATCGACTTCGGCCGGCCCCACGAAGCAGCCGGCAACCGCGAGCTCGTGGCGCACCGGCTGAAGGAGCTGCGCAACGGAAACGGCGTCCCGGAAACGCTGACCGTCGAGTGGCGCGGGAAGCCCGCCCATATCGAGGTCATCGACATGCCGGTCGAGGTCCTGCGCTACAACCCCGGCACACACCGCGTCCGCGCCCAGCGCGCCTACGACCCGGCCCGGGACCGGGCGCTGACCGAGGACCCCTGGAGCCCGGAGAGCCAGGATTACCTCCACCACCTGCTGAAGGCACTGCCGGCCGACCCCTCGAGGACCGACAAGGCCTTCGAGGACCTGACGGAGAGCCTGCGCGAGTACCAGCAGAACGAACCCGGGCTGATCACCCACGAGGGCATCCTCGTGAACGGCAACACCCGCCGCGCTGCCCTCAAGGAGCTCGGGCGGACCAGCATGCGGGTCGGCGTTCTGCCGGAGAGCTGCGAGTGGAGCGACATCCATGCTGTTGAGCTCTCTCTCCAGCTGCGCCCGGACACCCGGCGGGACTACTCCTACATCAACCACCTGCTAGCCCTGGAGGAGCAGGTGGCGCTCGGCAAGCCGCTGCCGGAGATCGCCCGGAACTTCCACACCACGACGCCGGCCTGCGACCGCGACCTGTGGATCCTGGCCCAGCTCCGGGACCTCATCAGCCGTAGCGCCACCGGAACCTCCTCGCTGCGCCTCATGGACTTCGAAGAAGCCAAGGAGCGGTTCTTCGAGCTCTACCGCGCCTACAACACCGAGTCCGCGCGCAACCGGGAGCGTGGCGACCTACTGAAGGAGGGCCGGCTCGCGGCCATCGTGCTGGAGTTCGCCAAGACGGACGTCCGGTTCATCCAGCCCGACTTCCAGGAGCGCTTCCTGGACCAGCGACTGCCCGCAGACCTCAGGCCCGCCCCCGCCCAGGTGCCCCCGGCAGTGGCCATCCCCGGCCTCGGCCGCACCGTCCAGGCCGCCGGCGGGAGCGTCGCCGCGGCCAAGGCGCTCACCGACTCCCTCCTGCAGGCCAAGGCCGTCAAGACGGCCGGCGCCGCCGCAACCCCCGAAGAGCAGACGGCGGCCGCCGAGGTCTTCGACCGCACCCGCAAAGTCTTCGATGAGGCGTTGGAGTTCGCCGGCAAGGACTTCCGGCTCCGGAAGAAGCGCCTCGCCGCCCCCGACCGCGTCGCCGACGCTTGCAAGGACCTGGAGCAGTGCGTCACCGACCTCGTCCTCGCCCGCGGCAACGGGAGCCTGGACGAAGGGGCGTTCGACGACGCCCTGCTGCAGTTGCGCACCATCATGGGGCGCGTTGCCGTCGAGGCCGGCAAGAGCATGCCGCTCCCCGGCGAGGGCCTCACCTGGCTCAACGCTGCTGTAGGGAAGCAGCAGTGACGGATACCCAGACGGAGCCATCGCTGCGGATCGCATTCGACGTGTCGCGGACCCGCGTTGTCCTGCGCACGACGCCCGGGCACGAGCAGGACTTCGCGGACCTCGCCGCGCGCATCGCCCCCGGTGGCCAGCGCGGGCCGCTGGTAGGAGAGTTCGACCTCGACGACTTCCTCGACCGCATCATCGAGCTCGGCTCCTGGCGCCACGACGGCGTCGAGTGGGAGGAGGCGCTGGTCCAGCTCGTCACCGGCGTCCTCGACGACGCCGAGCGGGCCGAGCAGGCCCTCCGCAGTGGCGCGGACGCCAGCCAGAGCGCAGTCGCACCGGGCGACGTGCCGGGTCTCCTAGGCGACGGCTGGACCGGAGACCTCACCCCCTTCCAGCTCCGCGATGCAGCCCAGCTGCTCTCACTCGGGCACGGCGCGAACTTCAGCGTCCCCGGAGCCGGCAAGACCCGCGTCTCACTCGCCGTCTATGCCGCCATGCGTGAACAGGGCCTGGCCAAGCGGCTCCTGGTCGTCGGACCCAAGTCCGCTTACGAGGCATGGCAGACCGAGAGCCAGATCTGCTTCCGCACACCGCCGCGCATCGCCGTCATGGGCCGCACCCCCGACTACGGCGCCGAAGTGCTGTTGGTCAACTACGAGCGCCTGTCCCGGGCTGTACCCAGGCTCGCGTCCTGGCTGGGCACGGCGCCGTCGATGCTGGTGCTCGACGAGGCCCACCGTATGAAGCTCGGTGCCAACGGGACATACGGCTCTGCCTGCCTCGCGCTCGGGCCCACCGCGACCCGGCGGCTCATCCTCACCGGTACTCCGGCCCCCAACGGGGCCCGGGACCTGGAGAACCTGCTGTCGTTCGTCTGGCCCGGCCGCGGCAAGCGCGTCGTCTCCGACGCTGTACGCGGCGGAGACCTCGCCTACGCCAGCACGGTGCTGCGGCCGCTGTTCACCCGCACCACCAAGCGCGAGCTTGGCTTGCCCCCGTTCGAACCAAAGGTCCGGTACGTCAGCCTCCCGCCGATCCACCGGGAGGTGTACGAGGCGCTCAAGGGCAACTTTTCCCCACGGGCCGAGGCGTCCCGCAACGACATCGAAGCCCTCGGGCGGGCAGCACTGCGCCTGCTCATGGCCGCAACCAGCCCGGCGCTCCTAGTCGAGGGCAGCAGCCCGTACGAGCCGCTCGCCTACCGGGTGCCGGCGCTGGAGGCCGCCGCCGGCGAGTCCCTCCATGCGCTTCTGCGTGACCTGCCCAGTTACGAGCTCTCCCCCAAATTCCAGGAGGCCGTCCGGATCGTCGCCGCGAACGCGGCAGCGGGCCGCAAGACGATCGTGTGGACCACCTTCGTACGCAACATCACCACCCTGGCCAAGCTCCTCTCCCCCTACTCCCCAGCCGTCGTCCACGGCGGCACGGCCGACCGGGACGAGGAGATCCGGCGGTTCCGCGAGGATCCCGGCTGCATGGTGTTGCTCTCCAACCCGGCTACCCTGGGCGAGGGCATCAGCCTGCACCAGGTCTGCCACGACGCGGTCTACGTCGACCGCGATTTCATGGCTGGCCGGTTCCTGCAGAGCCTCGACCGCATCCACCGCTTGGGCCTGGCCCCCGGAACGGATACGAGAGTTACCGTCCTTGTCGCGGAAGGCACCATCGACGAGGTGGTCCAGCTTCGTCTTGAGGCAAAGCTGCAATTCATGGGCAGCATCCTGGACGACCCGGAGGTGCGCCAGCTCGCAGATCTCGTCGAAGAGCCCGTCGGCAGCGCCGGCCTGGACATGGCGGACATCCGGGAGCTCCTGCGCCACCTCGAGCCCCCGGCCTTGCTCGACGGGCAACCACGGGGGTGAGGCCCGGGACCCCCGGCCGTCGCGGGCCTAGGGTGCCGTACAGATGGAAAGGAGCCCTCGAATCCGCCGTGTTCAGCGGGAGGAAGAAATGACACACGCAGAAGTGGACAGCGAGCGCCCGCTGCCCGACCCCACTGATCCGTCCCTCGACGATCTCTTCAGCAGCCAGGAGACCGCAGAGGCCTGTCGGTTCCTCCTCATGCGGCAGGACAGCCCTCCGACAATGGCGGAGTGGCTGGCTCGATCGCAGCAGGTTTCGGCAAGTCAAACGTGCACAGTCAACGTCGGCTGCGCGAGGTCCGGAGCCACTTCGTGGTGCAGAGCCGGCGCCGCACCAGTGACGGAGAGTGGATCTACCAGCTACTCGGCTGGAAGAAGGCGGCTTCCGCGTCCGTGAAGATCTCGCCCCGGCTGCAGGCGGAGGTCTTCAGCAAGAAGGGCCGCTTCTGCCAGATGTGCGGGCGCGGCCCCCAGAACGGTATCCGGTTGCAGATCGACCACATCGTGCCCGAGTCGTGGGGAGGCAAGACGGTGTACTCGAACCTGGAGCCGCTGTGCGAGGAGCACAACCACGGGAAGCAGGCATTCTTCGCCTCGCTCGACGCGTTCGGCCCGGCTCTTGGGCGAGCGCTCCCCCGCCCGAATCCATGGGAGCGCATCGGCGAACTGCTCCTCGCCTTCCAGGAGATGAGGAAGCCGACGCCGGTCGAGCTCATCGAACTAGTCGCACAGGACACCCACAAGGGCGACCCGAAGAAGCGGCTGCGCGAAATCCGTTTCGTCCTCGGCTGGGACATCGTCGCGCACCACAGGAAGACGGACGGCGTCACTGAGGTGACCTACGAACTGATCAGCTCCCAGCCATGGCCTGCGGAGGGTGCAGCCGCCGCGGTTTCCGACTACGAGCGAAGGCGCAAGGAGCGCAAAGCCGCTGAGCGCGCCGCACCCGAGTCCGATTGACCCGGCCCACGCACCGGAGACAAACTCCCGGGATCCCTACATCTTCCGTTCAAAGAATTGAGTTGATATGATGTCAGCCGATACCTTATTCCCCGTTTCCTCCGTCGCGCCCCCTGATCCGGAACTGGCCCGCGTCCATGCCAGAATCCTGGCGGCGGACCCGTGCGGCGAGATCTTCGCTGCAGCCCTGCGCCGTACCTTCGACATGCTGCTCGACGGACAGCACACGGGCCGTTTTCGCTGGGAGGAGCTCCACAAGACCGAGAAGACGCATGCCGGCACCCTCGTGGAGATCAACCTCCAGCGCGCCTTCAACTTTGCTGACGGCAACAAGATGGACTACTCGATCGACGGCATCGATGTGGACTGCAAGTACTCCCAGGACCTGGGCCGCTGGATGATCCCTCCTGAGGCGATGGGGCATCTGTGTCTTGGGGTGTGGGCCAGTGATGAGGCTGGGCTCTGGTCAGCGGGGCTGTTCCGGGTCACCGAGGAACTGCTTACCAAGAAGGAAGGAAACCGGGACGGCAAGCGGTCTCTTACCGCCATTGCCCGGAAGACCGCCGTTCACTGGCTCTTCGAGGTTGCGCCGCTCCCCGAGAACATCCTGCTGCGCTTGCCTGAGAAGGACATCTCCGCGATCTTCGCGTCACGGTACGGCACACAACGGGTGCATGAGCTGTTCCGGCGTACGCAGGGCCGTGTCGTCTCGCGTGGCGTGGTCGCCACGGTCGCACAGCAGGACGACTTCATGAAGCGGGTCCGGTACAACGGTGGCTCCCGCTCGGCGCTCCGGCCGGAGGGAATCGTGATTCTCGGGCAGTACGGGAATCACCAGGTGGTAGCCGAGGGCCTCGGTCTGCCGGTGCCAGGTGCTGGTGAGTCCGTGAGCGTCCGCCTGGCACCCTGGACTTTGGAGCATGTGGACGCACGGTGGGTGGAACTGGAGGGCGTCAAGTGGGTGGTAGCGCGGGAAAGCGACCCGGTCGTCGAGGCACCGCTGCTGCCGGAGCGGTAGGCGCGGATGCTGCCGCATGGGTTGCCCCGGCAGGATCATGGGCCTCTTCAGCTGCCAGGCGCCGCAACATGCAGGCGATCAGGAGCCGGGACACGTCCCCCGAGCTCGCGCTGCGCTCCCTTGTCCACGCCGAGGGGCTTCGGTACCGGGTGGCGGCAAAGCCGCTGCCCGGTATGCGGCGGACGGCTGATCTCCTGTTCCGTCCCACACGGGTGGCCGTCTTCGTCGACGGGTGCTTCTGGCACGGGTGCCCGGAGCACTTCGTTCCGCCGAAGACCAATCCCTCGTATTGGGAGTCGAAGATCAGCGGAAACGTCAGCCGTGACCGGGATACCGACGAACGCCTCGCTGACGAAGGGTGGCTCGTGCTGCGGTTCTGGGCGCACCAGTCGCCTGAGGAATGCGCGGACGCAGTGGTAGCCGCCGTAGTAGCGCGGCGGGGGGAGCTCGCCGAGCGAAAGCGGCGACGTCTGGAGGGCAAGCAGGGGTGTCCAGGCGCAGGACCGCCCGCAGGCTGACGCCTGCGGGCGGCAGGTCGATCAGACTCAGCTGATCTTGGCCTTGTTTGCCTTGAAGAGTTCGTGCCGGTCGTGGTCTTCCTGCCCGACGAAGGCCTTGAAGTCGCGGAGCAGATAAGCCATGGCACCGTCCTGGCCGGCCACGGTCTCTTTGATGTGGAAGTCTCGGCCGAGGTGGGAGAGGCGTCGCTCGACGTCGTGCATGCCCATGACGACACCGGTCTTGTCCAGCGCGGCGACAATCTGCTCTGCGGTCATGGCTTCGCTCTTACCGCGGAGGAGCCGGTAAACCGGGTCATGAGTGGTCTCGACCCGCTCGCGGGGCTGGCCTTCCTTCCGGAGCGCCCTTGCGATGGAGAGCCCGACAGCCTTGGCGACCGGCGGCGGGAAGGCATTGCCGATCTGGCGGTATCCGGTGGTCTTCCCTCCGGAGAACTCCCAGTCGTCGCTGAAGCCCTGGATCCGCGCGGCCATGCGGCTGGTCAGCTTGGGGCCGCCCCTGACTTCGCCCTTCTTGCTCACTGCCGGCTTGAAGTCCGGCTTCGGCGCCTCGTTGGCAATGCCCCAGGCGTTGACGCCCATAGCCTCCCAGGCCGCCTTGGCTCGGGAGGGGCCAAGGTCTGCCCCTCCGTGCTTCTTGGAGCCGCCAACGATCGTGGGTGCGATGCCGTCGGCCTCGGCGGCCCATGCCTCGGCGCCGCCCCAGCCGTTGGCTGCCATGAGGTCCTTCAGCGTCTCACCGACGGTGGGCGCAGGGCCGGGGAGGGGCTCGGGCCAGTGGAAGTACTCTGCGTATTCGTCCTGGAGTGCCACCAGCACGAACCTCGGCCGGAGCTGCGGCACCCCGAACTGGGATGCCTGGAGGAGCCTCCACTCGCCCACGTAGCCGAAGTCGCGGAGCGTGTCCAGGACGTGCTGCCGGTAGGCCGAGAAGCGGTTGGCACTGAGTCCTCGCACGTTCTCCAGCATGAGCGCCTTGGGCTTGATGCGGCCTGCCAACTGGACTGCCCAGGCAAACAGGTCACGCTCGTCGGTGGCACCGAGCTGCTTGCCCGCGATGGTGAACGGCGGGCAGGGGACACCTCCTGCCAGCAGCGAGACCCCTTCGTACTCCTCGGGGTTCCAGACCGACTCGTCCGCGACATCACCCTCCGCGACCTTCCACGCCGGCCGGTTCAGCCTGAGGGTGTCGCAGGCGTTCGGGTCGAGCTCGACTGCGAGCTGGTGTTCGAATCCTGCCCCTTCGAGGCCAAGGGCCTGCCCCCCTGCTCCTGCGCAGATCTCGACAACCTCAAGGGCAGACATTCTTCCTCCGTACAACACACGTCGAGCCTGCGGGATGGGAGGCGCCAGGCAGCGAGCTGAAAATAGTCATGATATCGAACAAACTAGCTACCTCCCTTCGGACGCACCTTGCCGCTCCATCTCCCCACCCAAGCCTCACCTACAGGGCACGCCGGGGACAAACGATCCCTGTGGAGCGGCCAGCGTAGTCGCGAGCTCTGACATGCCGACCGATGTGACCCGAGTCCTGCCCGCCCCTGCACAACGCGCCGATGTGAACGAGGACACGCATACCGTCCTCCTCGCACTGCCCCGGACCGCTGGAGACCAGCGGCGAGAAGGCCGAGCGCTGACCTGATGCGCGGAGGCCTGGAGCCGCTCCCTGCGGGGGTCTGGGCCTACCCGCAAAGCTTGGGCCCGCCACCTACGCCCCCTGCCGCAACGACATACACGATGTCCCGATCCCGGCTTTCCGCGGACTCAAGCATTCCGGTCTATGCGGACCGCCACATCAGGCTGCCGTTACCACTGGCACGGTCCGTGGCTGGGGCAGGCCGAATGCCGCCGCAGCCACGTGTGCGGCCAGCAGTGGCGGCACGGCGTTGCCGGCCTGCTCATACTGCTTCGTCTGTGTTCCCTGCCACGGGTAGTCCCCGGGGAAGGACTGCAGCAGGCCCGCCTCGTGGACCGTGATGCGCGCTGTGTCGGAGGCGGCGCTGCGGCTCTTCCAGCATCCGCGGCCACGGGACTCGGCAAGAGCACGGCGGGCCTGAGTTGGGAAGGGCTCGGCACCGCCGGTCTTGCCGCCGCCGGCGGTGACGGTGGGCGCGGGCCGGTCGGTGGCGCCCCAGCCGATGCCCTCCGCCATGGAGACCCAACAGGACCGGGACTCCCCGAAGAGGTTGCCCTCTTCGCCGTATTCGGTGTGCGTGGGCTCGGGAGGCTGGGCGGTGCGCAGGCGCGAGGCGAGGAGGATCGCGCGGCGTCGGCTCTGTGGAACGCCGAAGTCTGCGGCGTTCAGGTTGCCGCACCAGGTGCTGTAGCCCCAGCCCCGAAGCACCTCGGCGTAGTGGCGGAACAGCGGGAGCGCATCGGGGACCTCTTCCATGACAGCGTCCTCTGGCCGCAGGGCGTAGAGGTACCGCATGGGCTCGGCGGCGAGTAGGGAGCGGGAGTCCTGGCACGCAGCCAGGAGCTGCGGCCGGGTGTCCCGGTCTCTGGCAAGGTCATCGATCGCCTGGTGGACCAGGGGCTGGTCCCGGAGCCCTAGCTGCTTGCCCGCCCTGGACCAGGCCTGACACGGCGGAGACGCGATGAAGCGGCGGATACGGCCGACCATAGGCGCCGTGGCGATCTGGGCGACGTCTGCACGGACAGTTGGATGCCCGGCAGCAGCCCGCGTCCGGCAGGCCGCAGCGTCCCATTCGATCCCGATGTCAGTGATTCCGTGGTAACTGCGCAAGCCCTCAGACCAGCCGCCGGGCCCGGCGAACAGGTCCAGGGTGTCAGGAGCGACGGGCGCAGGCATCAGGCCTCCGGGACAGATGGAACAGTGAACGTGGCTGGGCTAGGTACGGCGCACTGCGCCCTGCCCGACTGACGCAGACAGCAGCCGACCCGCCCACACGACCATACAGGCGCAGACCACCGAACCCTCTGCTGAGACGGGCACTGCACCGTGAGGGCCTGCAGCGGCAGCTCCGATGGAATCCAGCTGCCGCGGTCGGATCGAGCCCGACACGAGGCGATATCACCAGGCCGTCGCAGCGGCAGACGCCCGGCCAATCAGGGCACAACAGCAAAACCCTTGCGGCACACGGTTGCCCAATTGCCTGGCAAATTCGCCAACTTCGCCTTTCAAGTTCATAGCGGTGCGCCCGGCTTTTCCGCAGCGCTGCTAGACCGCCAGGCCTAGCGGAAGGTCACTGATATCACGAAGGCGGTTTCCTGCGATCAAAGTGTGCAGCATGGCGCTTGCCTCGTCGTTGCACGTTTTCTCTACTGCCCGGATCAGTTCTGGGAGGGCAAAATGGTACACCGTATCGATGTCGCCAGTTCCGAGGGCGAGAGATGCGAGCCTGGCGGGTGACGGTTCCCCTGCGACGACCGCGATGTGCGGCGTGCGTCCCTTGCGATTCCGGATAACGTTCAACGCCTCTGATCGCGCATTCTGGGCGCGATCGCTACGCAAAGTCCACTTGCACGATACTATCGCATGGACAATGGAACGCCCCTGGCTGGCGCTCCCATTGACAGCATATCGGCCAGATTCTTCATCTACGAGTTCGCGCTCCCGGCCGATCGTGGCATCCGACTCAGGCTTCCGCAACACCAGAATATCTGGACTAATCTCATAAGAATTTCCCAGAACCGAGGTTAGATTCTGGTCTTGCTCAATAGCAATTGCAAGAGCGGCCAGGTGAGCAAACGGCTCATATTTCGAGATCTGATATTCGGCGGGCGATCCTCCAACATTCTCGACAATCCAGCCACCCGGGCGGAGGGACTGGAATATCGGGAAGATCTCCACCAGGAAGGCTTCCACGGCCTCTTCGAAATTGGAAGCCACGCAGTCACGCGACAGAGACAGAGTGTTCCTGTCGATGAGATGCTTGTGAAAGTTCACCCTTGCTTCGGCAAGTACCGCCGCCATGCGAGGCCGCCTAGGTTGTCTGGTTTGCGTGAGCTCATCGCTTTTGCGAAGCGAGGAACATGCAGTGCGTTCAGCGCGCGAAAGCAGCCACTCGCCTCCACAGGCATCCCGATGAGTATCGCCGGCTGACGTCATCTGGGGCCTCAAATGGGTTCCACCGGCAGCCGCCCGTACAGGTTTGCTGTCCCCTTTGTACGGCCGCTACCGCACCCCTGCGCGGGCGCATGGGGAGGGAGGACCAAGGGTTGCGAACCGGACGGTCATGCGAGTGGGCCTGTTTGCGCACCGGATCCAGGACGGAACGCCCTGCCCTGTCGGCAACAGCTGAAATGAGGGCCGCGGACAGTGAACCAGAAGAGGCCCGATTGGTGGTCTCGTGATCATCGGGGCTTCAGCAGTGCTGGAGCCCCGATGAAGCCAGGGTGATTCGCGTGGAGAACTTGAGTTGAGATCCGCCGGTTGTGTCGGAACGAGGGCCTGTCGACCCGGGCAGTAGCCCGTGAGCCGGGAATCCCCCGGGGACCGTTCAGCGGGCTCTGGCCTCGGATGGCCGCCGAAGTACGGCGAGTGCCGGTGGGGCTCAGTAGTGGACGCGGTCAAGCCGACGGTCCCCACCGGCCCATTCTCAGCCCCACCACAAAGCACTCCCCGCTCCGTACGCCCTGCGATCCCCCAATGCGCCCTTGATCCACCGTGCCGATCAGCGGACTGTCAGACCCTGAGGTTGGTCATAGGACGATCGATCGGGGGATTCTCATGTCGGACGCAAACTCCGCCAGTCCGTGGGCACGCACGGTCTTCGGCCCCCTCGCCTCCGAGATCACGACAATCGTGCCCGCATGCCTTGTCCGAGCCCACGAACGTGCCCAAGGCGGCCACGAAGGCGTTCACACGCGGACGCTCGAAGCGTACGGACACGGGCTCTATGCCGCACAGTACGAGGAACTGTCAGCCGGCCTTTCTCAGCTTCCCAGCGTCGAGCTGGTGCGCCTCCAGGCGCGTACCGTCGCAGTGGTCGCCGACCATGTCGTCTACCCCTACCCTCTCTGCCAGCCTTGGGTGAGACATCCCGCTTTGTCGGGTTAGCCTGAGAGGGCCCGAGTAGGAGTTCCACCCCTGATGACCAGCACCAACCCGTCTGCGCCCCACCCGGCCCCCAGGCCGAAGCGCCGCACGTTCAGCCCCGAGTACAAGCTGCGGATCGTGGCCGAGTACGACGCCGCGCCCGAAGGCGAGAAGGGCGCGGTCCTGCGCCGTGAGCGCCTCTACCACTCGCACGTCACCGAGTGGCGGGCCGCGCGCGATGCCGGGGCTCTGGAGAAGTTGGTCGACCGGCGCACGAGCCCGGCCCGTCCGAAGAAGTCCGCCACCGAGGTCGAGAACGAGAAGCTGCGCCGCCAGGTGGAACGGCTGGAGAAGGAACTGGCCAGGAACAAAGCCGCGCTGGAGGTGCTGGGAAAAGCGTCGGCGCTCTTGGAAATGATCTCCGAGAGCGCGGACTGACACACGCCGCCGACCCCGTCGTGGACGAGGCGTTCACCGGCATCGAGCAGAAGTTGGGCATCACGGCCGCATGCCGGCTGACCGGCCGCTCCAGGGCCACCCACTACCGCAGGCTGAAGCCGCCGCCCGCGCGCGAGCCCAGAAGGCCACAGCTCCAGCCGTCAGCCCTGAAACCCGAAGAGCGGGCAGCGGTCCTGGAGTTGATGAACAACGCCGAGTACGCCGAACTGCCTCCCGCGCAGATCTGGGCCCGCGAGCTGGACGCCGGGCGCTACCACTGCTCGGTCTCCACGATGTACCGCATCCTGCGCGAACGCGGGCAGTGCGGTGAGCGACGCCGCCAGGCCACCCACCCGGCCAAGACGGTGCCCGAACTGGTCGCCACCGCACCCTCTCAGGTGTTCACCTGGGACATCACCAAGGCAGCCGGCCCTGGGAAGGGCATCTGGTACCACGCCTACGTCATCATCGACATCTTCAGCCGCTACATCGTCGGCCACACCGTCGAGCTGGCCGAATCGGCCGAACGGGCCGAGGAGTTGATCCGCGAGGCCATCGAGCGCAACGGCATCGTGCCCGAGACCGTGCACGCCGACCGCGGCACCTCGATGACCTCAAAAAAGGTCTCCCAACTGCTGATCGACCTTGGCGTCACCCGAAGCCACTCCAGGCCCAAGGTCTCCAACGACAATCCGTACAGCGAGGCCCAGTTCAAGACCACCAAGTACATGGCCGACTTCCCACAGCGGTTCGATTCCCTGGCCCATGCCCGGGAATGGTTCGACGCTTTCATCTCGTACTACAACCACGAGCACCGGCATTCGGGAATCGGCCTTCACACACCTGCCAGCGTGCACTTCGGCACCGCCGAGGAGGTCCGCGAGCAGCGGGCCGTCACCCTCGCCGAGGCATACGCCCGGCATCCCGAACGCTTCGGCCGTCGTCCCCGACCGCCCGAGATACCGCAGACGGCCTGGATCAATGACCCGGCCAAGCGCAGGGAACCCGCACCACAAACCTCATAGCGTCACGACTGTCTCACTGGACTTGAAATCTTCCGCTACCGGTACGCGAAGAAGGACGTGCCCGTGACTGCCGCCAGGCTCCGCAGTGCGTCAGGGCTTCGCGCTGACCTCATCCGCAGGCATGGTCCCGACCCGCGCCAGGGAGAGCTGGACCTCGGCATCGACCTGCCGGACGAGGACGAGCCCCATGCGGATCTCGCGCGCCTCTCACCGGACACCAAGCTCGTCCTCGTCGCCTACGCCTGCTCCCTGGCCGACGGCGTGGTCCGCCTCGAATGGGGATCCGCGGAACTCCACCGCGAGAATCGATCACTGATCTGGCACCACCACGAGCCCCTGCCCATCCCGCGACAGCACTGACGCAAGACCTTCTAACAGGTGACTACTGGAAGTTCGACCTCGTCGCAAGTCGATCTGGCGCCGCTCACTTACCACACCACCAAGGGGAACGCCCTGTTCACGGCAGCGCACGGTGGCGGGTGATGGCGGAGTGATGGCAGCTCAAACGCCATGCTCCGCCAGCTGCCATCTCCGAACGCCGGCAGTCATCGTGGGGTCAGGCTCTCCTGGATGGAGGTAACCACGTGGCTGCCCACCCTGACCGTGGTCGGATCTACCGGCGCTGCGGCTGTCGCGATGCCAGCGGAAAACAGTTCGGTGCGCGGTGCCCGAGCCTCAACCACTCAACGCGCCATGGCTCCTGGGCCTACGCCTTCGACGTGCCGTCGACCGGCGGGCGCCGTCGGCAGCGGTGCCGCAGCGGTTTCCGTACCCGCCGGGCCGCGCGCGAGGCGTTGGAGCGCGCTCTCGAGTGCGAGCGCACCGGGCTGAATCTCGACGGCGACCTGACGGTGGCTGGGTATCTGACCGGCTGGCTGCGGACCAAGGAGGACGTGCTCAAGCCCACCACCTACGCTCGGTACCGCGACCACGTCCACAACGACCTCATCCCGGCTTTCGGCCGACTCACGCTGTCCGACCTCCGCGAACGCCACATCACCGCCTGGAACGAAGCCGAACTGGCCCGCGGCCGGGGACGCACCAGCGTCTACCGGGCCGGCGCCACCCTCTCCAGCGCCCTGAACACCGCGGTCCGCACCCGGCGGCTGGCCGACAACCCGGCGCGCTACGCCGTCATGCCCCGCCCCGCCGCTCCCGAGCGGGTCTGCTGGACGCCATCGCAGGCTGCGGCTTTCCTGCGGCACAACCACGACGCTTACGGCGACCAGCTCGCGGATGCCTTCGAGGTGCTTCTGGGTACCGGGCTTCGCCGCGGGGAGCTCCTGGGCCTGCACTGGCCCGAGGTGCACCTGGCCGAGCAGGTGCTGCTGGTGTGGTGGAACCTCACCGCCGTCGACAACAACCACCTCCACCTCGGACACCCCAAAACCAAGGCGAGCCGCAACTGGATCAGCCTGTCTGCTCGGGTCGTCGCCGCGCTGGAGCGGCGTGCTGCGGCCGCGCGGGCAAGTCTGTCGGAGGGCGCCCCGCTCGAAGGACTCGTGTTCTGCCAGCCGGACGGCGCACCGCTGCGCCCGCAACAGCTCCTGGTCATGCTTCGGCGCAGGTCGGCGGAAATTGGTCTTCCCCGGATCGGCGTGCACGATCTGCGACACACGGCCGCCAGCATCATGATCAGCTCGAACGTCCCACTGGCCGTCGTGTCGAAGACGCTGCGGCACTCGACGCTGTCGACCACGGTCAACATCTACGGGCATCTGCTCCCGCACGCCGCCCGTGATGCGGTCACCGCGCTGTGCCAGGCGTTGAACGACGCCTCGCCGCCGTCAGCCATCCCCGATAGTGGAGCATCAGCCGTTTCGGACGCCGCATAGCTGACCGGGCGTCGCCGTAACTGCGGCCCCTGCCATCACGTCGCCATCACCGTTCACCCAAACGAGAACAGCGGGCCCGTCATTTCTGACAGACCCGCTGGTCACATACGTCGGGACGACAGGATTTGAACCTGCGACCCCTTGACCCCCAGTCAGGAAGGGTTCCCCTTTTCCTGCCTGAAATGCGCTCGCACACACGTCGTGCGTGTGCAGATGAGCGCGTTTCGCGCACCTCGTGCGGCAGCGCGCATGACGTGTGGTCCCCAGCTGGTCCCCAGGTCAGGGGCTTGACGGAGGGTCCGAGTGGCGTTCATGTCTCCAGGGTAGCGCCACTCCGACCGTGGATCCAGCGATTCCCGTGGATCGCTCAGAAAGTCACCGGGCAGGGAGTCCATCACCGCCGAGCGAAATCAATCCGACCCGGCCGAAGGCCAGCCAGAGAATAGCCATGATAAATCCCGGCATCCCCCATTCCCTGCGGGCTCACGGAACTTCTCGCTCGCCGTGGCGCATTCCGAAGACCGATCCGAGGCCCGCCGCCACCGCACCGCGCGTGCTCCGGGTTGTCTGAGCCCAACAACCCACGGCCGACCGGCAGACCGCCTTCTCCCGGTCCGCGGCCACTCTTTCGAGCAGCGACCCGGTGCGGGCCGATGCTGTGCGATCAAGTTGCCCTACCCACCGAACGTGCTCCGTGATCACCCTCGCGGCGTGTCGCCAGCGCGTGTCCCGGCCAGTCGATCTTGCCGTGCTCCACGCCCCGCCCCGCACGCTCTGCCGCCACACCCACCGACCCCGCAACCCTGGACAGGCCACCACCACTTGGCTCGAGGAGGAGTCCCATGGCGCAGCGTCCCAAGCGTGGTCGGGTGTATCGGCGGTGCGGGTGCAAGGACGGCAACAGCGGGAAGCAGTTGGGTTCGTGGTGTCCGCGGCTGGCCGCCGACACCGCGCATGGCCGGTGGACGTACGCGGTGGACCTGGCGCCGGAGGACGGCAAGCGCCGGACTCGGCGGCGGGGTGGGTTCGCGAGCCGGGCGGAGGCGGCCAGGGAGATGGCGCGGGTGCTGGATGCCGAGTACCGGGGTGTGTACGAGGACCGCACGCTGCGCGTCGGGCTGTTCCTGCACGAGTGGCTGGAGGCGAAGCGGCCGACGCTGGCGCCCAACACCTGGGCGGGCTATCGCGCGTGCCTTGAGCGCGACCTGGTCCCCGCGTTCGGCGGCATGCTGCTCGTCGACCTGCGGCCCAAGCACATCGACGCCTGGGTGAGCGCGCAGCTCGCCGCCGGCCGCGGGCGCACCACCGTCCACCACGCGGTGGCCATGCTGCGCAGCGCCCTGAACCACGCGGTGCGGACGTGGCGGCTGCGCTACAACCCGGCCAAGCACTCCGTTCCCGCCAAGCCCCGCGCCGCCGTACGCGTCTGCTGGAGCCCGGACCAGGCCGCGGCGTTCCTACGGCACAACACGGAGCACTACGCCGACCGGCTCACCGACCTGTTCGAGGTCATGCTCGGCACCGGCATGCGCCGCGGCGAGATCCTCGCCCTGCACTGGTCCGACGTCCACCTCATGGACCACAAGCTCTACGTCCGCTGGATCCTGACCGCCGTGAACAACGGGAAGATCCACCTCAGCGAACCCAAAACCGAAGCCAGCCGCGCCTGGGTCAGCCTCTCCCCCAGAGCCATGGCCGCCCTCCACCGCCAAGCCGCCCTCCAGATGGCCACCCACCCAGACGGCCGACTCGAAGGCCTGGTCTTCACCCGCCCGGACGGCGACCCACTGCGCCCGCAATGGGTCCTCGACCAGCTCCGCAAACGCACCGCCGAACTCGACCTGCCCAAGATCGGCCTGCACGACCTGCGCCACACCGCAGCCAGCATCATGATCGCCGCCGGCATCCCCCTCGCCATCGTCTCCAAGACCCTGCGCCACTCCCACCTTGCCATCACCGTCGACCTCTACGGTCACCTCCTCAAGGACTCCGCCGACGAAGCCGTCCGCGCCCTGGCCAAAGCCCTCGACCACGCGGACGCCCTCCACGCAGACAGCACCACTACGGTCATCCCGAACGCCTGCCTGGCCGCGTAGGTCTGGCCGTCGGGAGGGCCACCGGAGATCAGCGCTTACGCCGTGCTGGATCCGTTGCGGCCCTCGGCCGCCTGGAAGGCCGGCCCCAGTCCGGTCGCCGACCGTTGGGCGGGCGGCACCCCGCCACGGTGTCCCCGACTTCGTCGTCTTCAAGCGTCAAACAGCTCAAGCCCTCCCTCGGCCAGCGTCTGCGCGAGACCAGGAAGGATGCCGGTATCACCGCGCGGACGCTGGCCGGCTGGCATGCGCCGAAGTGCTCACGGATCGAACACGGGACAACGCCCCGTCCGATGCGGACATTCACGCCTGGACCAACCGCGCCGACCACCGGTTGCAGGCGAACCACCCCGGGAACATGCTGGTACAGCATGCCGTGGCCTGCCGCGAGCATGACGAGTGTCCCGGAAAATCCCCAGGGATGCTCACGTTCCCCACTTGATTCGGCATTGAACGTGGGGCTGAGCCGTCCAGTTGTGAAGCGTTCGGGCCACACCGTGCCTTCAAGGCCGCCTTCGGCATCGCTCTCGCGATGAGCTGGGCTCACTCACCCTTGACCGCACGCCCCGGCCCTCGTGCCGACGGGCTACCGGGCGGACCGGCCGGAATGGGGTTGTTCAAGGAGCGCCATCAAGCAGGGCCTGCCTCTGACCGGCCTCGGCTGATGGCCTGAGCAGATAGGAGACGGAAATGGCTGTGCAGTCCGATGCGTCCCAATGGACACTCACCCGCGTGTTTGCCGGAGGGACTCCTTCGCCCAAGGACATCCGGGTCACTTGGACGGGGACCTGCCCGGAGGAGGCCGACCCAATCTCAGTCGACATGTTCCACAACGGGAACCCCATCGGCATGACCCGGGTCGAGTGTCGGCAGGGCAAGTTCACCGCGGCGTTCATGCTCCACGACTACGAGGACCGTGGTCTCAAGAAGGGACAGGGCAACGATCTCGTGCTCGCTATCCTCGCTGGCCCCAAGGATCTGGTCCAGCTCAAGGGGACGATCAACCTGTAGCGGGACTGGCTGCCGGCGTACACGCGCCGGGACCACCGCACTCTGCGCATGGCCCTGAGGCCGCCAACCGGGCGAAAGAAGTGATGACGCCATCTGATGGCGTGTCGTCCCTCCCGGTCCATGGCGCCGAGGCCCGGAGGCTCAACCACCTCCGTCCTCGGCGCACTCGGTTGAGCGAAGCGACATGCGGCCTCTCGTGCCGTGGTGTCCAACCAAGGTGAGCCCAGAAGCAGCCACGAGATGATCTTGGAGCGGTGAATTCTCTGTTCAGGGCCGTTCTTGGGGCTCTACGCCGAAGGAGTCTTCACCCATCTGTCCGCTTTTGCCGTGATCCGCCCCCCGGGCACGATCGCAGGCACACTCAGCGGCGTGCAGAGTCGCACTGATTTGTCGCAATCGGCCCCAGAGCTTCTTCTTGGACTTCGTCCACGTTGACCGGGCCTGCCCGCCGCTTCCGCCGAACGAACGGGAACCGCCGTGACCACCTTCGCCACCAAGCCGATGCCGATCGCCGAGCTGATGGAGATCCCAAAGGTCGATCACGACCTGAAGTGGATCAAGGACAGTCTGCAGTCTGCCATCGCCCTGGAGTTGTCGACCCTGCCGCCCTACCTGTGCGGCATGTGGTCCATCAAGACCAAGGACTCCGAAGCCGAGGCGCTGATCAAGAGCGTCGTCCACGACGAGATGTACCACATGGGGATGGCGTGCAACATGCTGTCGGCGATCGGTGAGACGCCGCACATCCTCGCCGCGGCCCCGACATATCCGGGCAAGCTGCCGGGCAATGTGCGGCCGGAGATCGAGGTGTATCTCCAGGGGCTAACCCAGACGTATGTCCGGGAGGTTTTCATGGAGATCGAGATGCCCGAGAATCCGCTCGCGCCCCTGTACGAGGAGTGGATCACGATCGGCAAGTTCTACGACGCGGTGCGGGACGCGTTCAACAACGTCAAACCGCCCATCGGATCGGGCCATCAGATGGAGACGCAGATCGGCAGGAACAAGCTGGAGAAGTTCACGTCGGTCGACCAGATCACGAAGGCGATCGACGTGATCAAGGAGCAGGGAGAGGGCACCAGCCACCTCCCCGACGACCCCACCGCCGACGGACGGTTGGCCCACTACTACGGCTTCGGTGAGATCTGGAAGGGGCGCAAGCTGGTACCCACGCCTACCGGCCCCACAGCGTACGACTGGATCGGGGATCCTGTCCCCTTCCCCGAGACGTACCCCATGGGCCGGCTCACGGCGGAGCGCTGGCCCAACCCCACGGAGAAGGTGCAGGAACTCCTCACCGCCTTCAACGACAAGTACACCGAGATGCTCAGCCTCCTGGAGAAGGCATGGCGGGACGGAGACGACGCCGCGCTGGGCCAGTCGATCGTTGCGATGTTCGCGCTGAAACCGGCTGCGCAAGAGTTGATGGCCGAGCCCCTGCGGGATGACAGCGCACATGTGTACGGGCCCGAGTTCCTCATCCACCTCAAGCACGGCTGACCCGGCGGGACCTGGCGGCCGCTCGGCAAGCGCCTGCGCGGGCTGCGGGTTTGCCCCTCTCGTGCCGGGGAACGGGCGAACCGGGCGAGGGTTACGGCCACCGAGGCAGGACCACTCGGATGACACACGATCCGGCGGCCTTCTCGCCGATCGAACCCCGGCGCGTCCAGTACGGGCGCAGCCCGGCGTTGACGGCCCGCCTCGGCGACCTTCCGATCACCGGGGGCGCAGCCCGCGGGTTCGGGCCCCGGTCTGTGGGGCTTGTGGGGTCAGACGATGACGGCCTTCTCGATCACCGCGTCGTCCATGGGGACGTCCTGGTAGAGCCCTCGGGTGCCTGTCCTGAGGCTCTTGATCTTCTCGACGACGTCCATTCCTTCGACGACCGTGCCGAAGACGGTGTAGCCCCAGCCCTGCGGCGTCGGGGCGCTGTGGTCGAGGAAGTCGTTGTCGTTGACGTTGATGAAGAATTCGGCGGTCGCGGAGTGCGGGTCGTTGGTCCGGGCGATGGCCACGGTGCCGGTCTTGTTGCGCAGTCCGTTGTTGGCCTCGTTGTCGATGGGCGCACCAGTGGGCTTCTTCGTCATGTCGGGCTCGAGACCGCCGCCCTGGATCATGAACCCGTTGATCACCCGGTGGAAGATCGTGCCGTCGTAGTGCCCCGTCCGGACGTAGCCCAGGAAGTTCTCGACGGTCTTGGGGGCCTTGTCGGGGTGCAGCTCGATTTTGATCAGACCGTGGTTGGTGTGCAGCTCGATCACGCTATTCTCCTCGGCTTGCCGGTTCCGACTCCGATCAGCCTGGCATGACCGGACGGCTGGCGGATCATCACTCAACGGCGGGTCCGATTCATGACCCAGACGACCGACATCTCAACACGCTGACTTGACGGAAGAACTCGGCGAAGTCCTGACCGCGATCATCCAGCGTGCGGCCGCAGGGAAGTCTGAGCGGCACAGAGCGCTGTTGTCGGGCAAGGGCAGGCGAGGGCGTGTGGCGAACTGCTGGTCACAGACCCAGCAGCCGCCAGGTTTACCGAGACCGGAGGACGCGCGCAGGTCATGCTTTGCGGTCCTTCGTCGGGTAGAGCTTCGCGTGCAGGACACGCGCCTCCCACCACGGATCGGCCGGGGCAGACACCAGCGCAGCCAATCAGCTCCCGCTTGGTGGGCGGCGGGAGCACCAGCGGGCCCAGGTCCTTCGCGGCGCGGGCCTTCACGCACCCCGGGCACTCCAGCCGGCCGGGGCCGGCTCGGCGCCGCCGGCGCCGCCGACAATCGGTGTCCACCGCCGCACGAGGCGGTGTTCGTTCGCTACGTAACCACCCCTACGGATGCTCAGGCGGTCGAATCCGTCCCGTCTCGCACCGCGTCTGTGGAGACCGGCGGTGAGCAGGTGTCGTCGGCGAGCCAAGTGCCGTCAGCGAGGGGGGCGACGGTGCGAGCGCCGGGGAGTGTGGCGCGTACGCAGGCACTGAGACTGTCGCCCACCCCGGCCTCGACGAACAGCCGCTCGCCGAGCGGCGCGAGCCGGCCGAGGGCGTCGGTGAAGCGGACGGGCTTGGTGAAGCAGTCGGCGAGGGCCGTGGTCAGGTCGTCGCTGTCGGTGTAGGCGCACCCCTGGACGGGAGACTGGACCGGGATGCGCAGGTGCCGCGGGCGCAGATCGGCCACGCTACGCCGGAAGTGGTCGTGAACGGGCTGCAGCGCGGGGTGGTGGGCCGCGTAGGGAACGGGGA
This sequence comes from Kitasatospora sp. NPDC127116, assembly GCF_042677365.1. Taxonomy (NCBI): domain Bacteria; kingdom Bacillati; phylum Actinomycetota; class Actinomycetes; order Kitasatosporales; family Streptomycetaceae; genus Kitasatospora; species Kitasatospora sp. NPDC127116. The sequence goes on along the minus strand of NZ_JBHXTL010000013.1, from coordinate 77,101 downwards.
GGCGCCACATGCGGGGAACGGTGGGGCCGGTGAGGGCGAGCAGGGCGTCAAGAGCCTCAGTGGGGCCACTGACAATGGCCTGCCGGGGCGAATTGACACATGCCACCGCCACGTCGGTGCGGCCGGCGCCGACCAGCAGCGCCTCGGTGTCGGACTCGCCTGCGTCGACAAGGACCAAGCCGCCACGCCCGACGACATCACGGTAGGCGTCGTTGAGCGCGCATACGAGCCGCGCCCCTTCGGCCAGGGTGAACGCGCCTGCGCAGACCAGGGCCGCGTACTCGCCGAGGCTGTGCCCCACGATCAGTCGCGGAACGATCTCGGAGGCGGCGAGGACCCTGGTGAGGGCGACAGAGACCGCAAAGTGGGCCAGCGGCACTGCTCCGTAGGGGAGCGGGTCCGGCTGGGAATGCTCCAGCAGGACCGGGCGGACCGGCCCGTACCCGTACCGTGCCGCCTCCCGGTCGATCGTGTCGAGAACGCGGTCGGTCACATCGCGGAACACGGCCTGGGCGGCGGCCGACCTCCCGTTGTGGCCGTGGTACCAGTTGTGCAGGGCAGCGCGCGGATCGCCGCCCTGCCCCGGGAAGAGGAAGACCACGCTGCCCCGGCCGTCGTGGGGCATGTGCCCGGTTCCGGGCATCAACGTTCCGCCTCTGTGGCCGGGCCGAGGGGCATCCGCTGCCAGACGGTGCCAAGGATCTGCCCGTTGTCGTCAGGAAGTGAGCGGAGAGTGAGGCGGCCGGCCGCCAGATGGGCGGTGCGGAGCAGGTGCGCCTCAGTCCACCGGGGCTCGCTGCCGACCACGGTGCGGTGGACCACACGGTCGCCCAGCCACTCGAAGGTACCGGCGTAGCCGAGATAGCCGTCCTCGCCGGCGACATGGGCGGACATGTGCCCGTCAGGGGTGTAGATGATCAGCCCCCGCACCTCCGTCCCGAACGGATGGGTGACCTCCCCGTGGGCGTCGGTGGCCGTGAAGGACACCAGCTGCCACGCGCCCATCACCTGCCGGACATCGATCCCTTTGCGCGTACTCACCATGATTCTCTCCTCAAGCCCTCTCGTCGGTCACGGCCGGCCCGTCCACCGGAGCAGGGCGCCAGCCCAGGTCATACCGGCACCTATGGCCGCGCACAGCACCAACTGGCCGTGCCGGAGGCGGCCTTGTGCACGCAGCGCGTGCAGGGTGAGGGGGATCGAGGCGCTGCCGGTGTTGCCCAGAACGTCGCCGGTGACGGCGACGCGGTCCATCGGCATGTCCAGGGCGGCGGCCACCTCGGTGACCAGGCGTGGGTTGGCCTGATGGGGTACGAAGTGGTCGATCTCCTCCAGTTCCGCGCCAGCGGCCTCCAGAGTCAGGCGAGCGGCCTCGGGTATCAGCCGAAGCGCGAAGTCGCGCACCCGATGTCCGGTCATGGTCATCCGGGCTCCGCCAGGCATGGTGGGATCGAGGCGGATCGCCACCGGTGGGTCCGCCGGAGCCTCGGAACCGATCACCGTGGCGAGCAGCCCGCCCGGATGAGGCACCGGGGCGAGGATGACCGCCCCCGCCCCGTCACCGAGAATGGAAGCCGAGCCACGGTCCCGTGGATCCGCTGTCGCGGTGAGCCGTTCGGTGCCGATGAGCAGGGCCGGACCGGCCAGCCGCCCGGCCTCGTGCATGGCCTGGATGACGTGCAGTCCGTACAGAAAGCCGGAACACGCCGCGGACACGTCGAAGGCCACTGCCCGGTGGGCGCTCAGCCGCGCCTGGACCAGGGCTGCCACGGCCGGTGTCAGCTGCTCGGCGGACGAGGAGGTCGCGACCACCAGCCTGATGTCCTCGGCCGTGATCCCCGCGTCCACCAGAGCTGCGGCGGCGGCCGAGGAGGCCATGGCCGCAGTGGTCTCGTCTCCGGCGGCCACCCGCCGCTCCCGCACCCCGGTCCGGGAGACGATCCACTCCGCGGACACGTCCAGTGTCTCGGCCACCTCGTCATTGGACCGGGTCCGTGCCGGCAGATACACCCCCATGCCGACCATGCCCAGGCCCACTGGCCCCGGGGCCGAAGCACCACCGGCCACGTGACTCTCCTCCCGCTCCCCGGCCCTGGGGGCGCAGCCGTCCGTACGGCATGCTTCGCCTTCCCCCGGACCGCCCCAGAGCATCGCCCCGTCTGGCCTGGCCGGATCAGACGCTACGGTCTCCTGCGGGGCCGAAGTAAGAGTGGATCAAGACAATTTGTAAGAGTGGATCAAGACGCCATGGGCCACTCCCTCGGGACACTCACACCTGCTGGACACCCGAGCAGGCCGCCACCTTCCTACGACACAGCATCCAGCACTACGCCGACCAGCTCACCGACCTCTTCGAGGTCATGCTTGGCATCGGCATGCGCCGCGGTGAGACCCTCGCCCTGCACTGGTCCGACGTGCACCTCATGGACTGCAAGCTCTTCGTCCGCTGGACCCTGGCCGCGGTCAACAACGGCAAACTGCACCTCGGCCAGCCCAAAACGCCAGCCAGCCGCGCCTGGATCAGCCTCTCCCCCAGAGTCATGACCGCCCTCCACCGCCAGGCCGCCATCCAGATGGCAGCCCACTCCGGAGGCCGCCTCGAAGGGCAGCCGACGGACTCCTATAACCAGCCGTAATGCCTGATCCGGGAGAACTGTTCCCGACGCGTTACGGCTCACTTCCTAGTCACCTGATGAGGCGTCATCGCAGCCACCACTGCGCGGAGGGGGTAGCCAGACGGTCTGTTGTGCCTGCTGGAGGAGTTGAAGACCTCCTCATCCCTGTGCCTGAGGTCGGGATGCCAGTGTGCCGCCGCTGTGCGGAACAGGAGCCCGGCCCCTGCCGCGGGGCCCGGTTCGTGCACCCGGCAAGCTCTAGAGGAGCGACTGGGCAGTGGCCTTGGGAAACGGGTGATGCGCGCTGATGCCGTCGAAGGCCGCGCGACACCCGGCCAGCTTCAGCGCCCTCACTCGCGCGGCCTCGGCCCGCTGGCTGTGGCGTCGCCGCAGGCAGTGAGGCTATGCAGGGCGCGTGCCCTCGCCTGCTTCCTCGGCGACCTGTCGGTCTGGAGGCACTTGAGTTGCACGTCGGGAGATGCTCACGGACCCTGCGGCAACCTGCCGATGGCGCGAGAACCCTGGCGTCGGGGTCCAGCCACGCGACCGCGAACGCCAGCACACTGGTAACGTTGAGTGCCAACATGACTACCATGTGTGCGGCGTGGGGGGTAGAGGGAGAGAGGTAAGGCATGACGACCGTCGAGGCGCTTTCCGATCCAGTGGTCCGTCAGTTCATCGAAACCTTCAACCAGCGCGACAGTGATGCCTGGCATGCCGCCCTGGCCGAGGACGTGGTGCTCGTTAGTGATGGCCACGATGTCGACATCGCCGACTTGTGGGAGTCCATCCGGTATTTCACCATCGGCTCGGAAGCCGACGGGGGCGCATCCGTGACGGGCGTCTCCCACCGCCAAATTGACCATACCGACCTAAATGACCTGGACGGCGTTACCTGGAAGTTCACCGTCACCGGCGACAAGATCTCCCGGTTCGAGATCACCGACGCTCAGGTGCCCCCTGAATTGCTAGAACAGGCATCTGAGGAGGTGAGCCAAATGAAGCGGGAGGAGTGGGCCCGAAGCACCTGCACTGCTTCCGACGGAAGCAAGCACCCCCTCGGCACGCTGCGCCGCTTCCCTAGCGGCATCGAGCGGGTCCAACAGTGCGCGGTGGGCGGGTCCTCAAGTGTCGGCTGGATGGAAACGGGCATCAAAATCGATCCCGACAAGCCCTTCCGCACCTACCGCGATCCGGCCACGGGCGTGAAGACCTTCATGGGGGAGAAGGACGGCGTCTCCAAGGTCGAGGCCGTCCTCACCGCCGAGCTGGGCTGGGATGTCGAGCTACAGAAGGTGACCGTCATCTATGAGGCAGTCCCTCGTCTCCGGGATGCCGGCATCTGGTACGGGGAGAACAACGAGCTGGTCCCCAAATTCGTGCCGAAGATGGACATCACGCTGACCCTGACCGGTCCCGACGGCGCGACGATCAGCTCCGAGGACATCACCGTGGTCGGCGAGAAGGTGCCGTATCGGCTCAAGGCCGAGCGCGTCTTCCACAACCTGGCCCTGGGTACTCACAAGGTCGCGGTGAAAGGGGTGAAGACCGGCGGCAGGAGGACCACAGACGGCCGCAACTACACCGGCAACGATAAGGTCGTCCTGGGCGAGCAATCCGTTGAGTTCACCATCGGCGGCTGAACCGGGCTGCGCGTCATCGCGTCGTTGATCGCCGTGCCCACCCCCGAACGCAGTAGTTGCGCGACGAGGCTTCCCGTTCCTGGCGTTCCCGCTCGGCCTGTGCTTTCGCCTGCTGCGAAACCGCGGCCCTGAAGGTAGTCACGCTGTTCTTGGTCGGACATGCTGCCCAGATAGGCGAGATCGGTGCTACTGAGCTGGGGATAGCGCTTCGCCAGTTCCGCCTCGGTCATGCCGTTCCCTCATTCGATGTGATCGCGGTGATGGACGTGCCGGGCCCCAACCGGCCGGCTTCGCCGGATAACGACACAGGAGGTAGCCGTTGACGGCACCTCAGACGTGGTTTCCGGAAGCGTCGCTCAGCGTCGTGATCGTCACGCAGGACCGCTTGCCATGCCGATCCGGGGTCGGGCAGTGCCATCGGGTGCGTGAGCGGCCCCGCCTGGCCACGGCCCGAGAAGGGGATCAGCCGAGGACGACGGGTTCGCCGGTCAGTGCGACGCCCGCCTGACGCAGTTCCTCGATGGCGTTGTCGGTGGTGTCGGCGGCGACGCCGGCGGTGTAGTCGAGCAGGACGCGTACGGCGAAGCCGGCTTTCGCGCCGTCCAGCGCGGTGGCCTTCACGCAGTGGTCGGTGGCGATGCCGACGACGTCGAGATCACTGACGCCGCGTGCGCGAAGCCAGTCGGCCAGGGACGTGCCGTCCTCGGCCGCGCCTTCGAAGCCGCTCTTCGAGGCGGAGTGCGCACCCTTGTAGAAGACCTCGTCGACGGCGCCGGAGGTGGCGGTCGGCGCGAAGTTGGGGTGGAAGTCGCCGCCCTCGCTGCCGACGACACAGTGCACGGGGAAGGAGTTCTGGAAGTCCGGGTGGTCGGAGAAGTGGCCGCCCGGATCGATGTGGTGGTCGCGGGTGGCGACGATGTGCGTGTAGCCGTCGCCGGCCGAGCGTCGGATCAGGTCGGAGATGGCGCGGGCCCGGTCGGCACCGCCCTTCACCGGGATACTGCCGCCCTCGCAGAAGTCCTTCTGCACATCGACGACGATCAGTGCACAGCGCACAGCGCAATCCTCTCCTCGCGGGAATCCGTACCCGGATGCCTACCCCCTTCCGCTGAGGTCGGGTGCGTGACGGCCGGGTCGTTCACCCGTCCGGCCAGATCCGCCACGCGTGCTCGGCGGGGTGGCTGGTGCGGACGCTGGTCAACCTTCTCCAGCTCCGCCGCGAGCATCCCATCGATCCCTGGAACGAGGAGGTCCGCAAGACCGCGGACGCAACATCGGTCCGGCTGCTGCCAGCCGCCCGGCGGACCACGATCCGGCGCCCCGGAGGCCTGTGACCCGGGTCCGCGACCGCCCGCAAACCGAGCAGCCCTTGGCCGCGTGGTCACCGCCCTCTCCGCCGCGCTGCCCGGTCACGACCGGGCGGAGGCTCTTCAGGCTGTTAGCGCTCCCGCGGCCTTCCGGGTCCGCCGGTGCTGTTGATGCCCAGTCGCAGGCCCTTCGTTCCCAGTCCTGTCGGACCGTAGGGGATATGGTTATTCACCGGCCGACTGCGTCCCAGCTCTTCGGTCTCCGTGTCGCTCCGGTCGGGGTGGTACCTGGGTGAGAACTCTTCCCAGGTTTTCGTGGCGTCCGCGCAGATTTTGAAGTCCGCGTAGGCTTCTACGCACGTCTGGTCTTCTTCGGTTGCCAGCAGTTCTCCGAGGGCCGTGATCAGGTGGGCGTAGTTGTCGTCGATCATGGCGGTCAGCTCTTCATGGCTGAGCTGGTGTGCCGCGATTGCATTCCACTCGCGGGAGTCTGACTCCTTGCCGAGTGAATACCGGTCGTTGACCAGTACCGTGTCGAGTTGCAGCCAGTGCATGTAGTTGTGGAGTTTCAAGGCGCCGAATTTTTCGGATGGGAGTCCGTACAGGCACCACCGGATGTAGTGCACAGGCACGATGCCCATGGTCACGCTCTTCACCCTGCTGTACAGGAGCTCGGTCCGTTTGATCTTGCCTTGCAGCAGGCTTCCGGCAAGAAACTCCCGGAACACGTCCGTGTATCCTTCGTGGGCGCCGGGGATCTCATCCCTGATGTATTCCGTGAATGCGTTGACCACCGGGTCTGCCCTGCTGTCGTCGAGCAGCCGCACCAGATCCAGCCCGTGACGGTGGTCGTCGACGTAGAAAGTCACCAGCATGGCATGGTTCAGCGTGGCCAGCGTGCTGAAATCCCGTACTTTTGGGAAGGACATGACGGTCAGGTGCGTCTGGTCCTTCAAGTGCTTCGGGTTGAGGTGCCGCGTGACAGGGAACCTGCGGCAGTACCGGCCGAAAAAAGTCTCAAGGAATTCGCGGTCCTCCGGCGCGATATAGCGCAGTGCGTCAGCGCCGGTCGGAGGAGGCACTTTTCCAACCATCCTGCTGGCATGCCAGAACGTCGCCATCCATTGTTGGTGGGACTTCAGGTCGTGGCCGGGTGTCCCGTTGGCTTCTGTCGCACCGAAGCGCGGGATTGCGGCTTCACGGAGAACGTTCGCGGCCTCAAACCTCATCGTGTCGAGTCTCTCTCGCTTGGAAGGGTATGGATACATCGTGCTTTGAGCTCTGAGACGGTCTCAAGAGCAGTTGGCCAGACTCCAACGAGTACCGATACGCGGCCTGACCGGCGGCGACGATTTTCCGAACGGCACAGGGTGCGCCGGTCATGCGGGGAGTCTGTTGGAGAGCGGGGGCGGGCTCCACGGGTCGGTGCGGTGTTTGGTGGAGGTAACGCCGTGTTCGTCGTGGAGGTGTTCGGGGATGGCGTACTGCATGACGCGGCCGCGGGTGAGAGAGCTGAGTTCGAAACGGGTGGTGAGGTCGCCGAGGCGGTCCAGTGCCCAGGCGCCGAGCGGCGAGGAGTCCTCGATGCGCTCGAAGATGCCGAGCAGGGTGGGGGCGAGGGTGATGGCCTTGTCCCAGGTGGAGCGTGGGACTTGGAGCCAGTCGGCGCAGGTGTCGCCGATGAGGTAGCGGATCAGGGCGGGGACGACCGGGTCGAGCAGGGTGCCGGGGACGACCTGCTCGTAGAGGTCGATGAGTTGGCGGGTGAGCGTGATGCCGTCGTCGGAGGGGCCCATATGGCGGGCCATGTAGAGGTCGGAGAAGTCGCGGGCCTCGGCCAGGTCGGCGGGCGCGGCGTGGGTGTCGACACCGAGGATCGCGCCGACCAGGCGCCAGGCGTAGAAGTAGGCTTCGGCGCCCTCGTTGGAGATGTGGATGCCCATTCGGTGCAGGGCGTCCAGTACCTGGATGGAGAACATCATCTGCCCGCCGATCATGTCCTCTTGGCAGATCGGCACGCCGAGGGCGGCTTCGTCCCAGCGGTTCTCGCGGCGCAGGTGGTGGCGGATGGAGGCGTGCAGCAGGCGGACCTTCTGGGCGGCGGGGAGGAACCTGCCGCCGGCCTCGAAGGCGTCGGGCCGCATCAGGTAGAGGGTGAACTGGCCGGTCTCGGCCATCCGCCTGGAGGGATAGTCGAGCGAGTGGGTGGCACTGAGCAGGCGGGCGACGTGCGGGACGACGTAGCAGGCGGGCATCGAGGCGAAGGACAGCGCGGTGGAGATGTGGACGTTGTTGCGGATGAAGAACAGCCGAGCCTTCTCGATCTGGTCCCAGTCGACCCAGTCGGGCGGGGTGGCGGTGGCCTGCAGGTAGTCGCGAGCCTCCTCGGGAACGTCGTCGGGCAGCGGCTGGCCGCTCTGGGCGAACCAGCGCATCAGGGTGTTGAACTTTCCGATGTCACCGCGCTCGAACAGCGCGTCCACCACGTCGTCGGCCGGCGGGTCGCCCGCCAGGCGCAGGGCGTCCATCGCCTCGGGTGTCACGGTCATGGGGTGCCCCCTGGTTCGGGTCCGTTCGGCGTCGGTGATGTCAGGACGTGCGGGCGCAGGCCGCGGCGATCAGCTCGGAAAGGGCTGCGGCGGCCTGCGGCGGGAGTGCGGCCCGCTCAAGGGCGGTGCGGGCGGCGGTTGCTCGTTGGGCGATCATCTCCTCGACGCGGGCCCGGGCGCCGGAGCGCTCGATGATGTCCCGCAGATGGTCCAGCTCCGCCGCACCGAGGTCGCCCCGGCCGAGCCGGGCTTGCAGGTGCGCGCGGTCGGCGGGCGTCGCACCGGTGATGGCGTGGGCGAGCAGCGCGGTGGGTTTGGCGCCGGTGAGGTCGTCCCGGTTGGACTTCCCGGTGCGCTGTGGGTCGCCGAAGACACCGAGCAGGTCGTCGCGGAGTTGGAACGCCTCGCCCAGCGGCACACCGTAGGCGGTGAAGCTGTCGAGCAGTGCGGGCGGCGCACCGGCGAGGTAGCCACCCAGGTGCAGGGGGTGCTCGACGGTGTACTTCGCGGTCTTGTAACGAATGATCTCAAGCGAGCTCTCCGCGCTCGGCGTCAGCCGGGCACGGAGGATCTCCATGCACTCGCCGGCGATCAGCTCCCGGGCGAGTGTGGCCCACAAGGGACGAGCTCGCGCGAGATAGGCGGCGGGCAGCCCGCAGCCGGCGAACAACTGCCCAGCCCAGGACATCAGCAGATCACCCACCAACAACGCCAGTGACCTGCCCTGGGCCTCGCACCCCGGCCCGTCGGCGACGGCATGGCGCAACGCCCGGTGTGCGGTGGGCACACCGCGGCGGATCGGGCTGTCATCGATCAGGTCGTCGTGGACCACAGCCGCCGCGTGCACCAACTCCATCGCCGCCGCGGCCCGCACCATCGCCTCGCTGTCCGGCTGGCCCGAAGCCCGCCAGCCCCAGTAGGCGAACGCGGCACGCAACCGCTTACCCTCCGCCACAGCCGCGCACAACTGCCCAGCCACCGACTCAAGTTGGGCATCGATGGCGACCAGCAGCCCCGTCTCCTCGTGCACGAAGGCGTGCAGGGCGTCCTCGACGCGCGACTTCAGCGCCGGCCCCTGCCACGCCTCAGGCATCGGAGGATGTCCGGCGGGAGGCTGCCGCGCGGCGCGCCACGGCCTCCAGGTGGGACTCGGCGGCGGGGGCGAGACGGCCCAGCAGCAACTCGCCCCGCGCCCGCAACTCCTCCTGCCCGTCCGCCGCCACCTCGTGCAGGTCGGAGCGGCCGAGCACCCCGCGCATCCGGCGCAGCAAGCTCTCGGCCTGTTCCAGTCCCACATCGATGACACCGGCCAGGAGTTGGACCGCCTCCTTGCCCCGATCGGCGCCCGCTCCCGCACTCCCCTGTGCTGACACGACTTTCCCACCCTCCCCGAAGGCGCCGCTGCGACGGCTTCCCGCCGGACGACGGTGCACGGCACCCGCAGCCACCCGTGAACCTTCCCTTGACACGGAAAGGCTCACCTCAAAGTCACACGAACCAGCTATCTCTCCCACAAAGCCCACCAGCGCGATCCCGCCTTGTGATAGGGCCTCGGCCTCAGAAGGTGCTATGTGGTTCTTGGTCCGATTCCCTTTGAGGCGTCGTGACGGTGGCTATGTGCGGGTGCTCTGGCGGGACAGTGCGAACATGCCTGGCTGGCTCGGTCAGAAGTGCAGCCGCCATCTGCAGGCTCCGACGATCTCGGATCGCCTGCGCCGTGCCAGCCCGTCGCTCCTGCCTGCTCCCGAAGGCGGGAGCACACAGGGCGGTGAGGCCGTTGAGGGTGGTGGTCAGGCGCGGGGGCTCCTGGAGGTAGCCGTCCAGGGTGAGGGGCTGGGTGGTCATGGCGTCATGGCGGTCCCCCTGGTCAGCCGGTCTGGACGGCGGCGGGGACAGTGGTGTGGGTTCGGGCGTGCTCGGCACGGTCTTCGTCGGCGAGCAGGCGCAAATACTGGATGCTACTGCTCCAGCCGCAGGAGCAGGTGGCCTTGTAGCCGGTCCGGCCGGTGCAGCCGGAGGTCTCGTCCTTCGGCTTGCCTCGGCTGTTGACCTCGTGGCCGCAGGTGCTGCCGTCCGAGTGGACGGGCAGGGTGACAAGGGTGCGGCGGGCCATGCTCTGGGGCTCCTCGGGGCAAGGGGGTCGGCGTCTGCGCCGGGATGTGTCCCCTTGGACAGAACGAGGCACAGACACCGGAGGTAGCGGAAAGGTCAGGCCGCAGCCGTGCAGGCCTGGTGATAGGCATCGGCGACGGTGCGGGCGACGGCGCCGTGGAAGTTGCAGGTGGCACCGTTCTTCCTGGCCCAAGCGCGCAGCTGCTGCGGGATGGGGTCGGCGGGCCGGGGGCCGCTGTGCTCCGCGGTCTGGGCGGGTGTGCTGGTGAGCTGCTCCTCCAGGTGGCGGACCTTGGCCTCGGCGTCGGCGAGACCTGATCCCCGGCCTGGCCGGCTTGGCTGGGCGATTACCGCGGACGCTGGTGCACTGGCCTTTGTCGGGGTGGGGGACGCGGGCCAGGGCGGCACAGCTGGTCTGGACGAGACCAAGGTTGACGTCGTTCTGGATGCCCCGCACAGCTGGGAAGGACTCGCGCACCAGCGCAAGCTACCCCTCGGCAAAGACATTGTCCCCGCTGGCAAACCAGCCGCAGCGCGGTAGGTCACCACTGCCGCCGGCTCCCTGGGACCCAACACCGAGGGCTGGCGACGCAAGCAAGAGCGCCGAGCCTTCAGCGAGATCGCCGAGGCGATCTCCCAGCCGAACCTGCCGCAGGGCGGCTCGGTGATCGTCTCCTACAGCCCGTTGGTCGAGTCCGCCCACCAGGTCGGCCCCGCCCTGCACGCCCTCGACAACCCGGACCTGTCGCCGCACTTCGCTCATTCAGGTGATCTTCCGATCCAAATCGTCACCTTGGGCTCTTCGCTGTCCTATCGTCCGAATTCGAAAGTGTTTCATCGTCGAACTGAACTGGACAAGGAAAGCCATGCTCATTCGAAAGAATCTGCGAACCGTAGCCGCTGTGGCCGGTGCCCTGCTTGCCGCTTCCGCCTTCGGGCTGGCAACGGCCTCGACGGCCGCAGCTGCGACTACTCAGGTCGTAGCAGGGCAATGGGTCAGGGGCGGTGAGTTGTCCAGGGCGACCTGTCCAGATGGGACCCATCTGATCGGTGGAGGCTACAGCTGGCATCCCCTGTACAACAATGGCGGGTCGCCGCTGGACACGGTGGACACCAATGGTCCGTCTCTTAACGATCAGAAGTCGTGGGTGGCCGAGAGCCACCAGCGGGAAGGTCAGATTCGGGCCTATGCGCTCTGTGAGTCGGATTCCTGATCTGCAGCAAGAGAAGGCTTGACAGCCGAACAGGTGGGCCCCTCTCTTCGGGAGGGGCCCACCTGTATCTCAACAGGAGACCGTTGGGTGGCGTACTTCTCATCCGCCGCTCCTGGCCTCCAGTTCATCCCTTCCTCGGCCCAGGCGCTGTGTGAGACTGCGCGCATGCAGGTCGGCACATGGCAGGTGCGGGCGGCGCGACTCGGTGCCACGTTCGTTGGCGTCGTGCCGGCTCCGGTGCTGTTCGTCGCGGGCGCGCCTCTCCTGCACCGGCTCATGCGCCGCATGCTGCGGGGCGACGGGTTTTTCGACAAGCGACGCGGCTGGGTCCACCCTGCGTATTTCCTGGTGCACAACAGGCTGGTCGGGTTTCTCACCTTAAAGTTCCCCCCTGATCTTGGACAGCGAGTGCTTACGCTGCGGGGGTGAAGTCGTGCCGCAGCCTGGCTCGGGCCTCGAGCGGGGCGAGGTACCCGAACTCGGTGTGTTTGCGGAGCCTGGTGCGGTTGTATTCGACCTTTCGGCAGCAGTGGCGCCGTCAAGTGCGACCCCCCCCAACCACACTGCGCAGTCGGCTCCCGTTGGCCGACGTCAGCAACACCATCGCCCAACGGGGAGCTGCCGCAACGGCCTGGCCGCCGGAGTTCGTCCACGGTCATCACGGCGCGCGGCGGGCTGATCGCAGGCTTCCCGAGATCCCCGACAGTGAACGCGTGTGGCGGTCGGCCGGCATGCCGCCCCGGATGCGAGGAGCGAGGTGGTCGTCGACATCGGCGCAGTGCTGGTCCTCGCTCATTCCGAGAAGGAGGACGCCGCCGCGACCTGGAACAGGATGTTCGGCCACCATCCGCTGTTTGCGTTCGTCGACCATGGTGCGAGCGGTGCCGGGGAACCGGTGGCGGGCCTGCTTCGGCCCGGGAACGCGGGCAGCGACACCGCCGCCGACCGCATCGAAGTCGCCCGGCTCGCGCTCGGCCAGCTGCTGCAGAAGTACCGGCGCGGGCGGCAGACCCTGATCCGCACCGATTCCGGTGGTGGCACTCACGAATTCGTGGACTGGCTCGCCACGTCCGGTTTGAGGAGACTCCCGAATCGGGCGCCGGGTACGCGGGGCGGGCGACTGGGGACGCCTTCTCGGTGTTGGCGGGCGCCTCGCTGCTGTGGCGGAAGGGGCGGATGGTGCCCTCTGAGCCATTCGGCGGAACTTTGGCTGGTCTGTCGGTCGCAGCGGTCAAGGGCGGTTGTGCTGTGTGTCATATGCCGGTCACAGTGTGCGGGGTGCTTGCGCCGGTTTTGGGCGGCTCCTTCCGTTAAAGAGAACATTCGATCGATTGCTCCCTTCTGTCATGGTTCGGAGGCGGGTCTCTGTGTCAGTACGTGTGGGTGACATCCGGGAAATCCTTGAGCGGGCGGCGCCGGGTGGAGTGGTCGAGATCCCGGTGTCCGTGCTGAACGGCCATGCGCCCGACGCGCGGCTGGTGTTCCGTGGTGGCCAACTGCGGGTCGAGGGTGCGGTGTGCGATCTGAAGGAGTTGTGGATCACCGGGCAGGCCGCCACGACCGCTTCTGCGTCCCCGGTGCCGGTCCGCATCGCCTTCACGGGTGATGGTGAGCTGGTGACCGGGACGTTGGCCGCCGCCGATCTCGGTGAGGGCCGAGTGCTGGTCCTGATCGACGGTGCCGTGGACGGCGCCGAGCTACCCCCGGGGGCGTGGGCGGTGGTGGACGGCCGGGCCTTGCGGCTGACCGCGCGGGCTCCTGCGGCCCAGACCGATTCCGGGCGGCGGGACGGCCTGGGCCGGCCCCTGCCCCCGGTGCGCGTGCGGACGGCAGCCGAACGTGAACGGGACCGTAGGCCGCAGGCCCTGGTCACCGAGCACGGCATCCTCGTTCCCCGGCCGCCGGCGTTCCGGCGGCGGGGGGCACGAGTCCTTGAGTCGCCGATGGTGCGTGGGTGGTCGCCGATCGGTACACCGAGTGGTGACAACGGCATCAGCGTGAACTACGAGAATCCGCCGGTGCGGATCGCGGGGGCGCTGACGGCGCTGCCGACCTCGCGCCCGGGCTATCAGGCGGTGGTCGGCGGGACGCTGCTGGTGGACACCGGTGCGTTCAACGGTTCCCTGATGGGCGCGTACTACGTTCCCGACGGGAGCGGCGGCGGGCCGTCGCTGTTCGCCTTTGGTTCGCTGGGCAGTGAGACGGGTTTCACGCCTCCTCCTTTGCAGGTGCGCGGCATCGCCGCCGGGTTCGGCTGGAACAGCCGGGTGCGGGTGCCGTCCGCGGAGGCCCTGGGGGAGTTCCCGTTCCTGGTCGCGCTCGACAACCCGGGCGAGATCGGTGCGGACGATGACGAGGTCGATCCGCTGAAGGTGCTGAACCAGCTGATCGGCACCGGCGGGTGGGTGAGTCCGCAGGAGGGTGATCTGTGGTTGGCCGCCGGTCTGGCGTTCGACTGCTTCGCGTCCTTCAAGGGCCGGATGATGGCCCTGGTCCAGACGGGTTCGGATCTGACGATCAGCCTGCTGGGGATCGGCGGGGCCGAGCTGCCCACGAAGGGCGACTGGAAGATCGCCCGGCTGGAGATCGGTATCGAGGCGACGCTGCGGCCGACGGCCGGGGAGCTGAGCCTGAGCGCCGGGTTCACCGATAAGACCTTCATCATCGACCCGAACTGCAAGCTGCACGGCGGCGTCGGGATGAAGTTCTGGTTCGGCAACCATCCCAAGGCCGGGGATTTCGCGCTGATCCTCGGCGCCATCCCGCCGGGCCGCCAGGTGCCCGCCCACTACCCGAAGCAGCAGCCCGCCGGCCTGACCTGGGGCATCGGCTCCACGGTCAGCATCAAAGGCAGTGCCTATGCCGCGCTGACGCCCAAGTCGCTGATGGCCGGCGGTTCGCTGGAGGTCACCTTCCACGCCGGGATGCTGCGGGCCTGGCTGATCGCCAAGGTGGACGCACTCGTTGAGTGGAACCCCTTCTACTTCGATGTGGGCATGGGAGTCCGGGTCGGGGTCTCGGCCACCATCAAGGTGTGGTTCGTGCGCATCACGATCTCCATCGAGATCGGGGTCGACGTGCGGGTGTGGGGGCCGTCGGTGGGCGGCGAGGCCACCGTCCACCTGTGGTTCATCTCCTTCACCATCGGGTTCGGCGCGGACCGCCGCGATGACGAACCCGCGTTGGGCTGGGGCGGTTTCCAGGGCATGCTGCCCCCGCCCACGGCCATGGTCCGTACCCTCCCGGTATCCGGATACACCGGTGAGAGCACCCCCGAGGTCGGCGCCCGCAGTGATACCAAGCCGTGGCTGGTCGACAGCGGCGGTTTCACCTTCACCGCCGACACCCAGGCCCCGGTCAGCAAGCTGTACCTGGACCTCGACAGCACCGAGCCGGAGGCGACCGCCGAGGCGGTGGACATCCTGCCCATGCGCGTCAGGGGCCGGGAGAGCGAACTGCGTGTCTGGCTCGACTACAACAACACCACCGAGAGGCTTGCGGACTGGGGGTGCACGCTGATCCGCGGCAGTGTCGTCAACGGCCTGTGGGGCACGAGTGCGGGCGCGGGCGGTGACGGGCTACTGCCCGACCGGGTTCTCGGGGCCCGGCTGGTGTCGCCGCCGGTGAAGTACGGCACCAACACCGGGTTCATCGACGAGAAGGGCATCTCCTTCGACCCGATGGCGCCGGACGGCAACCAGCCGCTGTCCTCGGACGAGGCACGCTCCGGCGCCCAGCCGCAACGCACCAGCACCGTGATCGAGAAGATCCAGGACGGTATCGACGCGGCCGGCACCCGCGGCAACCGTTGCGCCCTCATCAGCGCGCTGGAGGGTCTGGGTGCCGAACTCGGCCCACTCGATGCCGACCTGAGCGGGTACGCCCGGGCCGCGGGCACCGCCTTCACCGCGCAGCCGATGCTGGTGCCCGCCGCCTGATCCGGCCCGCCCGCGACCACCACCGGCCGGACCGCTCCAGCCGCCGGGCGGCTCGCTGCCCGTGATCTCAGCCGCCCCTGTCGAAAGGCACTCTTTGTGACCGCCGCACCCGAATCAGGACCCAGGCCCTTCACCGCGCCCACGGCCCGGCACCGCACCCGGTTCTTCGACCACCGCATCCCCTCGCTGTACGCCGGCCGCTACGTGATCAACAACCGGCAGGTCCTGAAGGACGTCGACGGCGAGGACCACGAAATCGAGGCCACGCCGCAGCCGTTCGACGTCATCGAGCCGCGGTTCAGCATCGACCCGGCAGGGATCAACGCCCGCTTCCCGGTACCCGATGCCAAGGGGGCCTACGGCCTGATCCTTCCGCACATCAACCTCGACGCCCCCGGCCTGCCCTGGAACCGCCCGCTGGGCGCCGGGCATCCGGAGGAAGTCCCCTGGATGGCCCTGTTGCTGTTCCGGGAGGGCGAACTGCCCGAGGACCCCGACGCCTGCGGCCAGGTCGTCCTGGGCTCCGTGCGTGAACTCCTCTCCTCCGACCGGCCGCTGGGCCCGGGAGAGCCGCCGGCCCTGCCGGAGGAGAGCCTGCGGGACGACGAGAACGAGGAACGGTGCGCAACGGTCCTGGTCCCCGCCGCCCTGTTCGACCAGGTCAAACCCCTGCCCGTGGAGATGGGCTACCTCGCTCACGTCCGGGAGGGCGGCCCGCCCGACGCCACCATGGCCGAAAACGAGCCGGCCCCGGACGAGGGGCAGCTGAACGCCATCGTCGTCACCAACCGGTTCCCCTCCGCCGTCGGCGGCCGGCACGTGGTGCACCTGGTCTCCCTCGAAGGCTTCGACCAGTACCTGAACGCCCCCGCGCCGGCCGCGGGGGTGCGTCTAGTCTCCCTGACCTCCTGGTCCTTCACCAGTGAGCCCGACTCCGGCATCGGCTTCGGGGACCTGGCCCAGTATCTGGCCACCACCGACGGCAAAACCCCCCGCGACGCCGAGGAGCTGCGGCTGCGCCTGCCGGTCAGCACCCCGGCCAGCCCGTCCGATCATCAGCGCGAGGCCCTCGACCGCATGGCGGGCGGCGCCGTCGCCCTGCCGCAGCGTCTGGAGACGGGGGAGCGTACCGTCGCCTTCCACCGCGGGCCGCTCACCGCCCGCCCGGCCCACGAACTTCCCAAGCCCGCCGCCACTCGGCTGGAGTCGTCCGGCGAGGCACTGATCTACCTGGAGAAGTACGGCGTCTTCGACACCGCCTACGCCGCCGCCTTCACCGCGGGGCGCACGCTCGCCCTGGCCGACGCGGAATTCCGCAGCGCCTTGCTTGAGTTCCGCTCGACCGCACGCTCCGCCGTGCGCCGTCTGGCCTCCCACCCCGAGCTGGCAGGCCGTGCGGTGGCGGCCCGGCAGCTCACCGCACCGTTGTCCTTCGAAGCGTTCGACCGCCTCCTCCTCGACGGCGACGGCACCCGGCTCGCCCGTACCGTGAACCAGGCCGGCCCGCAGCTGCGGGCCGGCCTGCGCCGCACCGCCACCGCCCGGCGGCCCCGCACCGTATCCGGGGTGCGGGCCCTGCTGTCCCAGCCGAGCGTCGCCACCTTGCTCACCCAGGCCGCCGGGGACGAGTTCCGGACCGTGACCGACTGGCTGGACCGGCTGCGCCGGCTGGAGATGCTCGGCTTCGAGCACCTGGTCCCCGACAGCCGCATGCTGCCGGCCGAGAGCATCCGCTTCGCCCACGTCGACCCCTGCTGGGTCCGCGCCGCCGTAGACGGCGCCTTGAGCATCGGCGTCGGCCACGCCCTGGACGCCGACCTCAACCAGCTGGCCACCACCGGCGGACCGGTACCGGCCTGCGCGGTGCTCATCCGCTCCGACCTGGTACCGAACTGGCCCCAGACCATCATCACCGCCTACGCCGACACCACCGTCATCGAGCCGCTGCGCAGCACCGTCTACGGCACCGATACCCGCCTGCTGCTCTACCCGCAGGTGATCGACCGGTTCGAACTGGCCGAGCCGCCACGCGGCATCTGCTTCGGCATCGGCGAGGTCGGCACGCTCCAACTCCGCCGGATCAGCGGTGACCGCATCGGCTACCCCGTGGAAGGGGCCGCCGGGGAGTTCCCGCCGGAAAACAGCTTCGACCGCTTCGACCGCTTCCGCCGCTTCCTGCGCCCCAATGACCGGGACAACCCCACCGACCCGGATGTCCTCAACGTGTACGGCCCAGGCGATCCCCTGGTCCCCGCCCTGTCCCAGGCCCACGGCGTCCAGCAGCTCTCCTCCGCGCAGTTCGCGCTGCAGATGATCAACGCACCGCAGGCGCAGACCTTCTCCTACCGGCCCTGACCGCCACCCCGCCCCCGCCCTGTGCCGTGACATTCATGAAAGGACCGACGGGCCATGTCCGTGGACAACACCCTGGTCGTGCCGGTCGAGGTGGCCGCCCTCGCCGTCAACCGGCAGACCCGCGACACCGGAGACCACGTCTTCCAGCGCTGGAACACCAACTTCAAGGGCCTCGGGCGGGGCGAATCGCCCGAGCCGACGCCCTTCGACGGCCTTGAGGTATGGCCCGGTGACGAAAAGCGCCTCGGCGTCTATCTGCAATGGAAACTGCCCGCCGCCCTCACCCGCGGCCGACACGACGAGGAGGAGGGCGTCGGCGACTTCCCCCTCGTCCCCAACCGGTGGCTGGTCGTCCGCCACGCGGAGGGCACCGGCACGCTCACCGCCTGGGTCGTCGAAAGCGACTACCTGGATCCGATGAACGGCACCGTCTCCTTCCAGGACCCGGACAGCGACACCGCCAACGCGACCCTGATCGGCAAGTGCCACCAGCTCACCGGCCCCTGGCAGGAGCCCGCCGCCCCGCATACACCCTTCCTGACCGCGATCGGCCCCGGCGTGCTCACCTTCTCCGTCTTCCAGCCTTACAACCAGAACGTCTTCTCCATGCACGACACCCTGGACGGTGTAGGAGATCGGGATCGGCTGAGCTACTTCGTCGCCGGCTGGTACGCCGACCCCGGCAGCGACATCCTCGCCCACGGGGTACCGGTAGGCCTCGCGGAACGCCTGCGGCGCCTGGAGTGGACCCAGCCGGTCGGCTCCGGCAGCGGGATCCACGCCTCCGTCTACACCGGCACCGTCCTCGGCCTGGACTGGGACCTGACCGGCCCGGTCCCCGACCCCCCGTGCCCGAGCAGCACCGACGTCACCGTGATGGTCGCCAACACCATGTCCGAGGCCGCGGCCGAACTCAGCTCGCAAGCCGGTGGCGCGGAAGCCTTCTCCACGGACGAAGCCGACCTCTTCCGCGCCTTCCTGCTGGGCGGCACCGAGGGCCTGGCGGAACGCGACCGCCCCGAAGCCGACATCCTCACCGACCGCCGCGCCCACGACACCGCCTTCGGTCCCGTACCAGGCGGCTACCGCTGGTTCATCGGCGAACGCGGCGAGGACCCCGGCCGCATCC
This sequence comes from Kitasatospora sp. NPDC127116, assembly GCF_042677365.1. Taxonomy (NCBI): domain Bacteria; kingdom Bacillati; phylum Actinomycetota; class Actinomycetes; order Kitasatosporales; family Streptomycetaceae; genus Kitasatospora; species Kitasatospora sp. NPDC127116. The sequence continues at coordinate 58,239 of NZ_JBHXTL010000013.1, read as the reverse complement.
CCTCGCCCGCCGCCGCAGCCGCCCAGCGCACCGCCCGTACGGCGGAGGCGGCCACCATCGCCGACCTCAACCGCAAGCAGGCCGAACACGACGCCACCGAAGCTCAACTGGACGCCGCCCGCGAACGCCTCTACCACCTGTGGTGGCTCAGCCAGCGGGAACGCCAGCCCCAGCAGTTCCGGCAACGCATCGCCGGCGAACTCGACGCCGCCAAAGCCCGCATCACCGACCTGGCCCGCCAGCTGACCGAGCAGCGTCGTGCCCTGCCCTGGGGAAAGACCGAGGAGCAGCTGGCCGCGAGCATCGACAACCTCTACCCCGCCTTCGGCGCACGCACCGCCCGGCGGCTCATCCGCGTCCCCACCCAGGACTACGAATACTGCGCGGACCCCGTCGTCGCTCTGCAAGGCGGCCGACTGCACGCCCCCCTCACCCGCGACACGCCCCTGCCCGGCCGCACCCCCGACCGCCTGGTCACCCGCGCCTCCGGCATCACCACCAGCGACGTCGCCGACCTCGCACGCCAGGTCGACCTGACCAACCTCCCCGCCTGCTTCCACGCGCTGCTGGCCGAATTCCTCATCCTCGACCGGGCCCTGGCCGCCGGCGGCATCCACGACGTCGACGGCATGCTGCCCGAATACGGCACCAAGCCCTGGGAAATGCCCTGGCAACCGCTGTATCTGCTGTGGAAGGCCGAGTACTTCCCCCTGCCGTTCCGCGCCAGTGACACCGCACGCTGGGAGTTCGTCGAAGGCTCCCGCTACCAGTGGCAGGACCAGTGGCAGGAGACCGGAACCCCCCGCTTCACCCCCGACTACCAGGTCATCTCCGGACGGCAGATCCTCACCCCCGCCGCCGGGCACGCCGCCGACGGCGCCCTCGCAAGCTACGCCCGCACCCGCGACCACCTCCCCACCGACAGCCTGAAACACCTGCGCGCCGGCATCCGCAACACCGACCTGCTCTCCCAGACCCTCGACGGCTTCGGCGCGGCCATCGCCCAGCGCCAGCCCCACGCCGGGCTCCAGCCCACCGGCGACATCGCCGACCTCATCGGCAACGGCAACTACCCCCCGCCCGACCCCGGTGGCTTCCCCACCGACGACTGGGACCCCTGGCCCGAATCCACCTTCCAGGAACTGCGGGCCGGGCAACTCGCCTTCTTGGAGCTGTCCGTCGTCGACCGCTTCGGACGCGCCGTCAACCTCATCGGCGAGGGCAGCCACTTCCGGCCCGAAATGTCGCCCACAATGCGCCCCGCCCACCCCGTCCAGAGCCACGACAGCGAACGCCTCGTCGAACTCGGCCCGCGTCTGCTGCAGCCGGCCCGGCTCACCTTCGCCTTCCTGTCCGCCACCGGCGACGACGACACCGACCTGGTCCCCGGCACCAACCCCGTCTGCGCCTGGCTGCTCCACAACCGCCTCGACCACTCCCTCGTCGTCTACACACCCGAGGGCGCGACGCTCGGCGAACTACGCGTCACCCTCAACCCCGACAGCCAGCACGAGGTCTCCTGGACGGCCCTGCCCGGCTCCGGCCTCGACGACTTCGAGCAGTTGCAGACGTTCTCCCCGCACGCCTACGACCTGCTGAGCGCCATCAAGACCCGTGGCCCGGATACCTTCGACGCCTTCCGCGCCACCGTCGACAAGGCCCTCGAGGCCATCGATCCCGACGGCCCGGCCGACCCCGGCCTCGGGTTCCTCCTCGGCCGCCCACTGGCCCTGCTCCGCACCCGGCTGTCCCTAGACCTGCGCGGCCCCCTGCGCACCGACACCGGCTGGCAGCACCTGTTCGACCCGCCACAGCCACAACTGCCGAGCTACCCCTGGGCGATCCGCCTCGGCGAAGCCCAGCAGACCGACGACGGCCTGGTCGGCTACGTCCTCGACAACGACTACGACCACTTCGAAACCGTCACCAGCCCCGCCGCGGACAGCGACGGCTACCTGCGGCCGATCGGCGACAAACCCAGCCTGGAACTCAACTTCGGCGACCACAACACCGCCGTCGCCACCGTCCTGTGCGACCCACGCGCCGCCGTCCACGCCACCACCGACATCCTTGCCACCAAACGCGTCCTCATCCCCCAGGAATTCACCGACCAAGCCCTCGCCCGCATGGCCGTCAACTTCCGCACCGGCCCCCTCCTCGCCGGCACCACCGAACTCAAAAACAACCAGGACCAAGCCAAGGAGACCGCACTGATGCCCGCACCGGCCGGCATCACCGGCACCTGGGCCTGGACGGAGAAACGCGGCACCACCTGGGAGAAGCTCCCGATCCTCAGCCAGGACCAGTCCGACCTCCCCCTGGCTCAACCCGAGATCCGCTCCGGCTTCCTCACCCTCGACAACGCCGCCGCACACACCCGCACCGACAACTGACACCACACCACCAGCCCCCGCGTCAGCGCACCCACAGGCCGGCGCCGCCACGCCGGCCACCCCAAGGAGCATCGCCAATGGCCCTGGTCTCCCCCACCCGCATCACAGACCCCACCGCCCAAGAACCGCTGCTGACCTACGACCTGGTCACCAGCCCCGACCCCCTCAAAGCATCCCCCGAAGACCCCGCCACACCCGAAGAAACCGGCGAGCTGATCATCACCGCCTCCCGGAACAGCGGCACCCCGGCCGACGTGGAATGGATCAAGGTAAAAGTACCGGCCGGCACGATGTCACCGGACCTGGCCACCAACCTGTCCAGCATCAACCCACGCATCACCCTCAACGGCTGGAACACCCGACGCGAAGAATCCTACGACGAAATCATCTTCACCCCCACAGCCAGCCACGAAACGATCGGACCCGACAACGGCTTCACCATCCAACTCTCACAGATCCCCATCAACCGCAAAGTCGGCACCGCACAGATCGAAGTAACCGAACACTCCCGGGAAGGCGAAAATGGCACCTTCAAAGACAGGATCACCGTGTTCAACGTCGGCAAATTCCCCGCCGACTTCTACATGAAGGACTTCAAGGTCGAAGGCGACCTCGTCATCGGCAACGGCTGCGAAGCAACCCTGACCTGGCAACGCTCCACCAACGCCACCTACGAACTGCTCTACGGAAACACCAATCTCAACGTCACCAACGAGACCACCCGCAAAATCACCGACATCAGATCCGACACCACCTTCTACCTCCGCGGCACCACCAGCGACGACCCAACCAACCCCGTCACCCGCATCCTCACCGCCCAGGTCACCGTCCGGCGGCCAGACCTCGACATCGGCAACCTCACCGTCCACGGCGAAACCAACTTCAACAACATCGTCCGCGCGAACTGCGACGTGACCGTCACCGGCACCCTCAACACCGAAGGGCCCACGGACCTGACAGGTTCACCGGACCTAATCTACAAACTCGATGAATCGAAGCCCGTAGTCAAAAAGTTCATCGCGTCGACCGCAGGGCTTGTCGTCGGACTACTCGCTTATGGTAGAACTGGAAATAGGCTACAGATTAACGCTGGTGGGATCTGGCATGAAGCCACGAAACACGGGATCATCACGATGGTCGTAGCACCTGTAAGGCGCGAAGAAACCTTCTTGGTCTCATTCTACCCAGAGTTCGATCCAGGTGGCCAAGTGAGATGCGAATTCTGGTGGTTCCCTTTTGGCCGTGGCCGCTGCTCGGAGGTCCCGATGTCAGAGTCCGAGCTAGAAGAGATTTCAGAGGCCACCTTGCGGGAGCTTCCCCTCACACCCGCAGACCAAGCACGCGGGACGGCAACGAATAGCCACGCGGGCCGTCTCACGACCTGACACCGCCCTCCTGAATACAGGCGTCTGTGCACTGTAGAAAACGCGGACGCACTGCCGGCCTTGGGGGCGGCGAAGACCGCCCCGCTACACTCCCTACTCCCAGGCAGTTGACCAGCAGGAATGGAGAAGTCCGGCTGGAGTATCAACCTCAACTTTTCGCGCCGGCCCGTCGGTTCATTCGATAGGTCGTTCGGCTTCAGGCGCCGCTGATGGGCAGGCCGGTGGCCCGGCCGTCGCGTCAGGTGGGCGCCGGGTTCGACGACTCCGGGGGTGTGCTTCCCGCCGAGACAGGGGCGTTGTCGCTGGTCAGCCCGGTTGCGGCACAAGCTGGGCGGCGGCGGAGAACAGGCGAAGCCGCAGGCGCTTGGGTTCCAGTCCGAAGCAAGCGCAACACGGCGCAGGTTGGCATGAAGCCAAGGGGTCCGCACCTACGCGGAGTGCAGGGCGGCCACACTGCCTCGCAAGCGGACACAGCTCCAGTCGAGCCCAAGCTGCACCTGCTCGCCTATCCGACACGTCCAGGTGCGGGTCCTCACCGCGAGCCGCAGGTCAGACCCCCAATTCGGCATTGGTGATCGCATGGTGGTCGCGAACGATCACCCGGGCGTGGGACCGGTAGCCTCCGCGTGCTGATCAAAGAGCCACCACCGCAGGAGGCACAAGAAGTGCGCAGGTCAGGACGACGAGGCCGGGTCTACCGCCGGTGCGGATGCCGTGATGCCACCCGGCGCCAGCTCGGCGCCTCATGCCCGCGCCTCGCCGAGGAGGAGCACGGCACGTGGACCTTCGCCGTCGACATCCCTTCCCTCGACGGCCGCAGGCGCACCGTGCGCCGCGGCGGGTTCGAGGACGCGTGGAGCGCCGAGGCGGCGCTGCGGCGCTTCCTCGAAGGCCGCCGGCTCGGCTTCGACGCCGACCCGCACGAGACGGTGGCCGCCTACCTCACCAGGTGGCTCAAGACGATGGAGTTCCTGCTCAAGCCCACCACCTACGCCCGCTACCGCACGTACGTGCTCTGCGAACTCATCCCCGTTTTCGGCGCGATACGCCTCGAGGAACTCGCCCACGACCACATCGCCGCCTACACCCACCAGCAACTCGAAGCCGGCCGCGGACGCCAGGCCGTCTACCACTGCCTCGCCACGCTCTCCAGCGCCCTGGGCGCCGCCGTCCGCACCCACCGCCTCCCCTACAACGCCGCCCAGCCCCTGCCCATGCGCAGGCCCCGCGCCGACGAACGCGTCCCCTGGACCGCGGAGCAGGCCGTCACCTTCCTCACCCACTGCCGCGATGTCGACCCCGCTTTTGCCGACCTCTTCGAGGTCATCATCGGCACCGGCCTGCGTAAGGGAGAGGCTCTCGGCCTCCAACGCCAGTGCGTACGGGTCAACGACCGCGTCATGTACATCCGCCACACCCTCTCCGCGATCGACAACCACGAACTCGTCCTGACCACGCCGAAGACCAAGAAGAGCCGCAACTGGGTGCCCCTGTCCGACCGCGTCGCCGCCGCCCTCCAACGCGCCATGGCCAGGAGCACCTCCACCGACAACGACCACGTCTTCCAGGGCCCCGACGGCAAACCCCTCCACCCGGCCGCGGTCCGCGAGCGCTTCCACGAACTGCGCGAACAAGCCGGACTGCCTCACGTGACCATCCACGACCTGCGGCACCTCGCCGCCACCCTCGCCTTGGAGGGCAACGTCCCCATGGCCGTCATCTCCAAGACCCTGCGGCACTCCACGCTCTCGACCACCGCGAACATCTACAGCCACCTGACCTGGGACACCGCCATGGCCGCGGTGCACACCATCGAAACCAGGCTCCGCCTCGTCGAGGCGCGCACCCGCTGTGGCGCCGACGCCCTCGCCCCCAGCAGCCCCTTGCCGAACCCGCTGTTCAGCCACGCGGCCTGACAGCCGCACGGCTTCAGCTGCCTCAGCTCACCGAGCCGCTCAGACCGCGGCAAGGGCCGACAAAGTAGCCGGCACCGCCGGTTCGGACATGACGCCAACTCAGACCCGCTGCCCCATCAGGACAACTGACGCCGCGGGTTCCACGGGCACACCCATTTTCCGAGAACCCGTGCGCGTTTCGACGCTGGAGAGGCGTCCGATCAGCCATCGACTGCGCCCGACCATTCGACCGAACGAACAAAAGCCGCATTGTGGTTGCGCTGGAGCGACCCAGGCCTGCGGGATGCGCCCACCGAGGCGACGTGAACGAGCGTTCACGACCACATTGCGACCACCAAAGCAGAAAGGCCGCCTCCACCATTCGATGGAAACGGCCTCCGACCTGCGAAAACGCCGGTCGGGACGACAGGATTTGAACCTGCGACCCCTTGACCCCCAGGATATCCTATTACCCCTCAAAATGCGCCCACGCACACGCCGTGCGCGTGCAGACGAGCATGTTTCGCGCACCTCGTGCGGCAGCGCGCATGACGTGTGGTCCCCAGCTGGTCCCCAGGTCAGGGGCTTGACGGAGGGTCCGGATGGCGTTCATGCCTCCAGGGTAACGCCACTCCGGCCGTCAATCCAGTGATTCCGGCGGATCGCCCAAAGAGCCACCGGGCAGAAGCCAAGGAGTGCCGGCAGAAATCAATCCCGCCAGGCCGAACGCCAGCCAGTGAATGGTCACCAAAAATCCCACTATCGCCAATTCCGTGTCGCCTCGCAGGAATTTCCGGCGCCCGCCAACGCTCCCTCCTAATACTGCAATCACAGTTATGGGGTGTGGCCTCGGCGTTTGTAGTGACTGAGGCGGGCTCGGGTCTGGCTGAGGCGTCGCCACCATGACCAGTGCAGATGATGCGCGGGAGTGAGGTGGTGGGGGTGGAGGATCAGGCCGATGAGGCGGCGAATCTCCGCGACAGACAGGGGTATCAGGGTGGTTTGTCCTAATCGGCAGCCCCTTTTTCCAGCTCTTGCGCGCGGATCGCGGTCAGCGCGGCGAGGGCGGCCATGGACAGCGTGATGTGTCGGTACCAGGCGTCGTAGCGACGGACCTGGTAGTGGTCCAGGCCGCACTCGTTCTTCGCGACCTGGAACGACTCCTCGATCGCCCACCTCGCCGCGGCGACCTTGACCAGGTCTTTCAGCCGGGTGGCTACGGGTCCGTAGCACACGTAGTGGGCGATCTCGGTCGGGTCGCTGATCGATCGGCGGGCCAGGACCCAGTGCCCGACGCCGTCCTCCCACACCGGTCGGATCGCCGCCCGGGCCCAGTCGTAGACCCGTTCGCCGTGGGAGCCCCTGCCACCGGACAGACGCTTCCAGGCCTGTCGCGGCAGCGTGGCGATCAGCTCGTCGACCCGAACCTCGCGCCACCCGGTCGTGATCACGGTGTCGTTCACCCGGGTGGCCAGCACGTACCCGATGCCGCGCTGTTCCAGCCAGAACCGCAGGTGCTTGACCTGCCCATATGCCTCGTCCGCGGTCACCCAGGCGAACGGCACCCCGGCGTCGATCGCGCGCTGCAGCATCCACCGGAAGTGCTCGTTCTTCGTCGCGAACGGCACCTGGTCGGGCACGCCGGCCGCCCGGCACCGCTCACGATCGTCCGTCCAGGAGGCGGGGAGGTACAGCTCCCGGTCGATCAGCGCCCGCCCCTTGGAGGAGGCGTAGGCCAGGAACGTGCCGATCTGGGAGTTCTCGGTCCTGCCCGCAGTCCCCGTGTACTGGCGCTGGACGCCCGCCGACCGCGAGCCCTTCTTCAAGAAGCCGGTGTCATCACCGATCAGGATCCCGTCCCGGGCGCCGATCGTCTCCACGACGAAGTCCCGCACGTCGTCGCGCACCCCGTTCGCGTCCCAGTCCGCCTCACCCAGCAGACGCTGCATCCCGATCGGATGCCCTTCGCCGGCGCGTTCCGCCAGCGTCCATCCGTTCTTCCGCTCCAGCGGCGCAATCAGCCCCGCCATGTACGTCAGAGCACGTGCACGCGGCTCCGACCTTGCGAAACGCGACCCGAACCGCGCATGCAGCCCACCCAACACCTCACGCCAGGCCTCGACCTGGCCCACCCCGAGATCCACAGACACGAACCAACTCAATCACAACAAGCCCACCTGTAAGTGTGATTGCAGTACTAGCCCGCCACTGCCTTGTCCAGAGCCGCGGCGTGGGTGTGCCAGAGGGCGGTGATGCAGTGGGTGAAGCTGGTGGCGTAGAGGGCGAGGAGGTCGGTGTCGGTGTCTTCGAAGGCGAGGTCGAGGTAGTCCCAGTCGGCCCAGGTCGACCAGTGGTCGGGGCGCATGAGGCGGGGCCAGGCGGCGCGGGGGACGGTCGGGGTGAGCCAGATGCCGTGGAACGGGTGGTGCTCGTCGAGCATGCGGTCGGGGTTTGCCAACAGCAGGGGGCGGAAGCCGTAACCGATGCCGGCCAGCGGGGTCGCGGTGGGTCCGTTCCAGGCGGGGCGGGTGAGGAGGCCGACGCGCTCGGGGTAGGGATCGGCGTGCTGGCCCTGGGCGAAGTCCTCGAAGGTGGTGCGGGTGACGTCGGGGCCTAGCTTAGGGGCGAGGGCGTCAAGGGCGTCGTCCAGGCGGTCGGGCAGGTCCTCCAGGAGTTCGAAGGCGGCGCGGCGGGCACGGGTAAAGTCCAGCCGGCCATGGCGGATCCAGAAGCGGGCCCGGGCCTCGTCCGAGGGGGTCACGGCGTGCATCTTCTCCAGGGTGGCCAGGTAGTCATGGGCATGCGGGGCGGCGCCGGGGGTGGCGGCCAGGTGGGTGCGCAGGTCGCGGGCGAGGGTGCGCAGGCGCAGCGGGACGAAGTCGGAGTGAGCGGCCGGTTCGCCGGTGAGGGTGAGGAAGACGAAGTGCGGCCGGTGCAGGTGGGCGAAGTGGGCGGCCAGGTCGGCGGTCTGCTCGGTGTGCTCGGAGGACTTGACCTTCAGCTCGACCACCACGGCGGTACCGGAGGTCCACAGCACCAGGTCCGCCCGCCGGTGGGCGGCTCCGGGGATGGCAGGCAGGTCGTGCTCGGTGTCAATCAGGGTGCGGGGCAAGCCGGGTCGGGCGGCGAGGTCGGAGCGGCCGGTGCGGCGCAGCAGGGCGGCGAGCAGCGCGGTGCCCAAACCGTGGTCGCCAGCGGGATCCAACAGCCAGGCGAGCATGTCGCGGTGGGCGGACTCCTGCTCGGTGCGGTACAGCAGTTCTAGCGCGGTGCGGCGCGGCGGCGGGTCGGGGTAAGTGGTCGCGGCGGCGTCCAACATCCTTTTCGCGGCGGCCCATTCGAGCGCCGTTCCGGGGGTGTTCCTGCTCATCCGGTCAGCTTGGCAGAGGCCGTCGAACGTGCCCACGCCGGGGCGGCCCCGCCGCCGGGGGTGGTCCCGGCACGGTGCTCGGGGGCGTCCCGCCGAGACCGTCAGGTCCACGGCGGCGGCATGGCGCCCCCGATCTGCGGGACTTGACCGAGCAAGTCCAGCCCCGGGCGCAGGTTCGCCAGTATGACATGACTCATAGTCTCTAGACTTTCCCAGGCCGTCAGAGTATTTTGTCCGGCTCACATCGCTTGCTGGGCGGACATGGGGGTTTGTTGCAGGTCTTCCGGGTCAATGACGGTGCGGTTCGCAGGGTCGAAGGTGGTGCCGTTGAGCTGGAGCGGCACCTTCAGGCGTTGGTCGAAGCGAACATGGAGACGATGCTGGGGATCCGGTTCGTGGCGAGCGAGCAATCGACGGGCAGTGTCCATAGAGGCCGGATCGACACGCTTGGGCTGGACGAGGACGGGTCGCCGGTCATCGTGGAGTTCAAGCGATCGCGCTCAGAGAGCGTGCTGTCACAGGGGCTGTTCTACCTGGCGTGGCTGGTGGACCACCGCGCCGAGTTCGAGAGCCTGGTGGCCAGCCGGTTCGGCGAGGACGTCGCCGCGGCGGTCGACTGGAGCTCCCCACGGGTGGTCTGCATCGCCGCCGCCTTCAACCGGTACGACGTGGTCGCGGCGGGGATGTCGCACCACCGGGTCGACCTGGTGATCTACCAGCAGTACGAAGGTGACTTCGTCACGCTGGAGCTGGCGGCGTCGGTCGCCGGCGGCTGCGGCGGCTCGGCCTCCCGGCGGGCGGAGCCGGATCGTGCAACGTCTCCGGTGCGGAGGGGCGTCCGGGAGTCGCTGGAGCACGCGCCGGCCGATCTTCGTGCTCTCTATGCGAGCCTCGACGAGCGGCTGCTCGAACTCGGCGGCGACGGTCTGTGCGTCGAGCTGCAGCACTACCTCGCCTACCGACGGCGGCGGAACTACGCGTGCGTCAGAGTGCTGGCCCGGGAGCTGGTGGTGGTGCTCAACGTGGACCCCTCCACGGTGAAGCTGGAGCCGGGCTGGACCCGTGACCTTCGGAAGGTCGGGCATCTGGGCACCGGGGATCTGGAGGTTCGGATCGCGTCGGCCGACGACCTGACTCGGGCAGTGCCGCTGCTGGCTGCCAGCTTCGAGGCGGCGGCCTGATCCCATGCGAACGGCGGCGGGCGGTACACCGGTCTGATAGGTGTACCGCCCGCCGCCGTTTCTGCCCGCAGGAGCGCCGAGCAGGCCGGGGAGGAGCGCGGGCCTGCGGCCCGTCCCCGCTCGCGTGCCTACGCGCCCAGGTCTTGGGGTGTCTTCAAGGACTGGGCGTTATGGAGCAGAGCGCGCTGCGCGGCCTGGTCGGGCCGCTCAGGTCAACGAACCCGATGTCGATGTGGCACTCGGCATCCGGGTGATCATGGTGCGCTCCCGGACCAGGTCGGCGTGGGCCTCGGGCTGGTCGGGGGCGAGGGCTTCGAGGGCGCCGTCGATCGCTGCCAGGGCGTCGGCTCGTCGGCCCAGCAGGCGCAGGGCGGTGGCGGTGCGGAACAGCATGATCGGGTCGTGATCGTCGAAGGTCGGCCAGCTGGCGAGGCGGAGGATGTGTTCGGCCTGGTCGGGCAGGCCGTCGCCGAGCCAGAGTCCGTGGAGGAGGGCGTGGCAGACCTGCGGGTTGTCGCCGGCGGTGCCCAGGTCCCGCTCCATCGACTCCAGCGATCCGGGACGCCCCTGGCCGAGGCCGGCGAACGTGTGCAGGGCTCGGGTGTACGGATCCCACCGGGTGCGTTGCGCCTCTCCCGCTTCGTCGAGGAGCTGGGTGATCGTGCGGCAGCGGAAGTCGTAGCGTAGGGCCGCGAGGTGGAGGTGGGTTAGGGCGCGGGCGTGGACCTGGTCGGTTCCGGGGCGGTGGACGTGGTCGGTGCCGCCGAGGTGGAGGAGGACACTCTGGTGTCGGGTCCGGGCGTACCAGGCGAGGTGGTTGCACAGGGCGGCGCTGGTCTGCCAGTCGGCGCGGGCGCGGCTGAGCCAGCGGGCGGCTTCGCCGGGCCAGGCTCGGCCGACGTCGATCTCGCGCTCGACCAGGGTGCGGACGGCGGCGAGGGCGGCGTCGCGGAGGTCGTCTCGGGCGACGGCGATGTTGAGGGCGCTGTACCCGGCGGGGCTGTCGAGTAGGCCGCGGATCATGATCTGCTGGGACTTGGGGTGGGCAGCGGCCCGGGAGATCCGTTCAATGGTGTGCAGGTCGACGTGTGTGGCGTTCAGGACGGTCCTGTTCAATGTGTCGGTGTCATCGCCGGTCACGGCGTCCGCCGGCGGGGCGCGGGCAGCTGCGTTCGGGACGCTTCGGTGGGCATGGGCCCGTCGGCCGTGGCCGCCTTGCCGTCGAGGGGTCGTCGGCGGGCGGCGGCGGCGCGGTTGCCCGTCGGTGCGGCGGCCCGCCGATCCAGCTGGACGATGTCCATGTACATCCGGTGTTCCTGCGGGATCTGCCGGGCGAGTCGGGCCACGGGTTCGGTGCTGGTGAGCGCGGTGGCGACGGCGGTCAGCAGCGGGCGGGGAACTCGGTCGGCCATCTCGATGTACCAGCCCTGACCTCCGGGCCGGAGGTCGCCGCCGCAGACCACCCAGTGGGGATTGGCGCCCTCAGCGAGCGCGGATGCGCTGACGGTGCGGCTGACCGAGGCCATCTCGCCCTCGGGCGCGGTCCAGACGATGTGGCCAGGCACGGTGTCCATGAACCAGCCGCCCTCGGCCAGGGGCTCAAGACCACCAGACAAGGCGGGGTAACGCAGGTCAGCCGGAGCGGTGGCCTGGGTAGCGGCGAGCGCCGCGTGTACCGCGGTGGTGATCTCGGCGGGGGTCCGCTCGTCGGCGGTGAAGTGCCACAGCTGGTCGCCGGTCGACCGGTCGGTGTAGGCCGTGCTCCAGTTCGTGCCGCCTGCCGTATGGAGGGCGGTGGTGCGGATCCGGCCGCAGGGGCTGAGGTACACGGCGCCGGACCGGATCTCGACGACGTTCCACCCGGCGGCCAGCAGCGGGACTGCGGGGGTGCTGGCCGTGGTGTGGCCGGGCCCGGCGAGGTAGGCGGGCGCTGCGGCGACCAGCGCCGGGGGCCGGGGCATGCCCGGTGCGAAGAGGTCAGCTGCCACGTCGTGGACGGCGGTGAACCGGCGGCAGATCTCGTCGTACGCGGGCTGCGTGACGTAGTCCGGATGTTCGTCCCAGAACCGTTGCGTGGTGTCCTCGTTGGCGCGGCTGGCGATCGGCTCACCGTGGAACCCCTCCAGGATTCCGGACGGGTCGTCCGTGGTGGCGATCATGTGCGCGGCGATCGTGCCTGCCGCGGCGTAGAGGTCTTCGTTGGTGAAGCGCAGATCCTCGAAGGGCACAGCCGGCACCCGCCCGCGGGTCAGGTCCTCCCACACCAGCCCGGTAGCGTCGTCGTCCAGGCCCAGCAGGCGGTGGCTGTACCGGGCGGAGTCCGTGACGAGGTCGAGGGTGAGCATCGCGGCCAGCTGCTGCTGCTCGGGCGGGAGTTGGCCCCATGTCGTGTGCGGGCCTGGGCCCGCTTCGGTGCTGGGCAGCGGCTGGTCCTCCAGTTCGTCGAGGACCTCCCCCATGGTCAGGTGTCCGTCCGCGGCGGCCAGCAGGGTGGACAGCGACTGCGCGGTTGCGCGGGTGAGGTCCTCGTCGGTGTAGGCGGGCGCAGCCGGCACGAGGCCGTCCTCGGTCAGGGTGTAGCCGAGGTGGGCGAGCAGGTGCTCGTCCATCCACTCGCCGTCGCGCCGTAGCGGAGCCGGGTCGACCAGGGCGCCCACGAAGGCGTCGGTCACCATCGCGGGTGTGTCCGCGGTGAAGAGCGCCTGCCAGTACGGGTCGCCGGCCTCTTCGGAGCCGACGTATACGGCCAGCGCGCAGTTGCCCATGAGGTCGAGGTGGTTGGCGCCTCGGCGTAGTTCGGCGCGGGCGAGGTAGTCGGGCGACTCAACGCGCCGGACGCCGTGGGGCTCGCCGAGGTTGCGCCAGCCTGCGGCGACGAGCGCGTCGAGGACGGCGTCGCCGTCGAACGTCCCTTCCTTGAGTGCCGGGTGGGCTTCGCCCGTCCAGTCGGTCTGGGGCAGGGGGACGTGGAGCGACTCGGTGACGGCGGTGACGAACTCCTCGGGGGTGTCCTTGGAGAACCCGGCCATCCACTGGGGCGGGCCCAGCGGTTCGCGGGCGGCGGTGATCCGCCACCAGGCGCCGGGGTCGAGTTGGCCCATCCCGATCCGGAATCGGTGGTCGGGGCTGCTGACGAAGGTCTGGCCGAGTTCACTGTTGTAGTCCTGCCGCCAGTCGTAGGCAAGGACGGCTCGGGCGATGGGGCTGGTCCGGCTGCTGGCTCCGGCGAGGTACCGGGGGGCGACGTCGAGGGGGGTGCTCGGGCTGGAGTCGGTGGTGATCGGGGGGGTTCCCTTCGGGCTCAGCGGCTGTGTTCGGGGCCCGACCGGTGTGCCGGCGGGGTGGGTGGGTCGTCCGGTCCGCTGGCCTCGGTCAGGCCGGGCGGGCGACGGTCGAGGCGGGCGGCGTCGGCGCGGGCCGTGCCGGGCTGGCCGGGCCGCGGCAGGGGTGCACCGGGGACGCGGCGGGTCCAGGTGTAGGCGTCCTCGATGCTGGCGACGTGCCCGTGCCGGAGGGTGAACTCCTCGCTGTCGGCCTGCCGGTGCCCGACGAACACGGCGACCGGACGGGCGGGGTCGGGTGCCTCGTTGTCGGTGGCGATCACCCAGGTCACGTACGGCGTGCCCGGTGAAGAGGCCGAGTCGTGGACGTCAAAGCGGGTGCCGGAGTGGCGCAGCAGGTCCTGCGCCGCCTCGGCTTCGGCGTCGGCGGCGCGGTACTCGCTGCGCTGCATGTACTCCCGGAGCCGTGTCGGGTCGGCGCCGCGGGCGATGAGCCACGCCTCGGCCAGGGCCGGCATCGCCTCATCGCGCACGGCGACGCGCATCAGCCGGGCGCCGCTGTCGCGTTCCAGGTGGACTCCGACGAAGAACGGCCGACCCTGCGCGGCCATATGCTCGTCCTGCGCGACATAGAAGTGGTCCCACCGGCCCGGCTGCTGGTCGCGGGGCTGGTCGTAGCTGACCAGCACGATGCACGGGTCCTCCCAGTCGCCCAGCCGGGCAAGGGCGCGGGAGGTGTGTTCGTCGGCGGGGTCCAGCTCGTCGAGGTCGAGGTCGGAGACGTAGTCGGTGAACGGGGCGTAGTACAGCTGGGGCTCCAGGTCTGCGGCCGGTGTCCGCGGTGCGGTTGGCGCTTGCTCGCTGTGCTGCGTCGGCCGGGTCGGGCCGGTCAGCGCTTCTTCGCGACGACTGCGGCATCGCGCTGGGCGGCGGGCCGGGCCGCCGTGTCGGGCGGCCCGGCGGCTGAGCGGGTTCAGGCGGGCGGCTGCGCACCGTTGGGTTCGGTGTCGGAGGTGCCGGCGGCGATCTGCCGGGCGGTCTCGGCCAGGCGCTGTTCGGCGATGCTCGCGTAGTGGTCGGTGACCTCGATGCCGACGAAGTCCCGGCCTTCCAGCAGGGCGGCGACCCCGGTCGTTCCGCTGCCCATGCAGAAGTCGAGGACGGTGCCGCCGGGCTTAGCGATCTTGACGAGGTCGCGCATCACCGAGACGGGCTTCTGGGTGATGTGGACGCGGCCGGCGCGCGGCTGGGACGCCGTGTAGAGGCCGGGCAGGTAGACGGGGTTGGCGTCGGCGTCGATGGGCCCCTTGCTCCCCCACAGAACGAACTCGCAGTTCTGGGTGAAGCGACCCTTCTGCGGCCTCGCTGCGGGCTTGTACCAGGCCAGCGCGCCGCGCCAGATCCAGCCTCCGGCCTGCAACGCGTCGGCGGTGGAGCCCAGTTGGCGCCAGTCGGTGAACACTGCGGCCATGCCGCCGTCGCGGGTGGCCCGGCAGGACTCGGCGAGCAGCTGGCTCAGCCAGTAGGTGTACGCGCGCTGGTCCTTGTTCTCCCCGGGGAAGTCGACGAGGGTGTGCGCCGCGTCGGCGCTGGTGTACTTCGCCCGCGCGCTGCGGGAGGTGCGTTCCTTGGCGGTGCGCCCGCCCGAGTTGTACGGCGGGTCGGTGATCACGCAGTCGACGCTGGCGGTGGGGATCTCGGCGAGCCGGAGCAGGGCGTCGCCGCGGTGGATCGTGTAGTTCAGGGGTGTTCCTTCGGTGCGGGGACAGGGCGCCGTGCCGCCCGGCCGGTGGGGTTTGTCCGGCCGTGCGGTGATCCCGCAGACGCCGGCGAGGGCGGCGGTCGGGTGGCGGTCGGAGCAACCTAGGCGACCGACGGCCGAAAACCTAAAACGGGCTCCCGCCTTCCCGCGTCAAGATCTTTTTTCATTTTCGGCCGGGCTCCGCCTATCGTCCTCCACGTCGCACGGCGCGGCGTCGGACATGAAGGCTATTTACTCCTGTTTTTGGTTTTCGGCCGCCCGGCTCCTACCGTGTGACGCACCGGCACTCCGGATCGCCCCGCGCCTCCTGAATGGCATTCATGGCTCATGGCCGGAGCGGGTTCGAGCTGTTGGGAGCACCTGTGCCGCCGGTACGCCGGTTCAGCCGTTTTAGGTTTTCGGCCGCTGGTTCTCTACCGTCGCAAACGCCATTCGGCGAATTCCACCCATCCCATGAAGGGCACCCCCATGCCTTTTTCGAGATTACGAGGGCGGCTTGCTGCCGCTTTCCGTCTGCTCCGCCCCGGCCGCCGTGCGCGGCCGGGGCCCGGTGTCGGCCGTGTGTTCTTGGCCGCCTGATCTGATCGGAGGCTTCGCCATCCGCTCCCTCACCTGCCGGGCTCCCGTGCCCCTCTGCCGTCCGCCGAATTCGCGCTGCCGGGCTGCTGGAGGCGACCCGACGAGGACGCGATGAGCTGGAGGAAGGTGACGGGCGCCGGTGCCGCCGGGATCCTGCTCGTCCCCTTCTTCATCGGCTTCCCCGCGCTCGCGGTCACCGCGAACGACGAGGCGACCAAGGCCGCCAAGGACGCGACGTCCTGCACCAACAACGGGACAAATGCACAGCCTGTGGACAGTGCGGCCGTCGCGGCCCAGGTCCGGCTGATCCTCTCGGGTTCCGCCGGTCCGGCCGCCCCGGTCTCGGGGCTCGATTCGCCGAGCCTCCAGATCCCCAACGCGAAGGCGATCGTCGCCACCGGCCGCTCGATGAACGTGCCCGCTCGCGGACAGGTGATCGCGGTGGCGACCGCGCTGCAGGAGTCCGGACTTCGCAACCTCCCGGACGGCGACCGGGACAGTCTCGGACTGTTCCAGCAACGGCCGTCGCAGGGCTGGGGCACGCCAGCCCAGATCCAGGATCCCGTCTACGCCTCCACCCAGTTCTACAGGGCGCTGCTGGAGGTCAAGGGGTGGCAGCAGCTGCCGCTCACCCAGGCCGCACAGGCGGTCCAGAAGAGCGGCTTCCCGGACGCCTACGCCAAGTGGGAGCCGCTGGCCACCGCACTGCAGCAGGCCATCGCCCAGGCGCTCGGCGGCAATTCGGCCACCACCGCTTCCCCGAGCCCGGCTCCGTCCGGCTCGCCTTCGCCGACCGCCTCACCGTCCGGCTCGTGCGGGACGGACTCGGGCAGCGGGACCGACTGGGGCACCATCCCCGCCGGCGCCCTGCCCGACGGGTACGCGATCCCCACCACCGCGCCCGTCCCGGTGCAGTCCGCGATCAAGTGGGCGCTCGGGCAGCTGGGCACGGCCTACCAGTGGGGCGGGTCGTGCAGCGCTCCACACGGCCCGGATCCGATGGGCCGTTGCGATTGCAGCAGCCTGATGCAGCAGTCGTACAAGGCGGCCGGCATCACCCTGACCCGCACCACCTACACGCAGGTGACCGAGGGCATCGCGGTGTCCGTGGACGCCTTGCAGCCGGGCGACCTGCTGTTCACGGAGCCGGGCTCCGAGGGCCCCGGTCACGTCGGCATGTACATCGGGCAGGGCCTGATCGTGCACGCGCCGCACACGGGTGACGTGGTCAAGATCAGCACGCTCGCCTCGTGGAAATCCGGCATCATCGCCGCCCGCCGCATCGTCCACTGACGCCAACTGCGGCCAACCTCAGCGCACTTCGCGCACCTCACCACATCTTAGCGGCCCGCCCGCCTCCCCCTGTCCCCCTCTCTGTGGAGCGTGATTGACCACCTATCTCGCCGACGCCGCCGTCAAGGTCCTGGCCTTCGACCCCGGCATCAGCCCTAGCGAAGGCGGCCTGCCCGGCCTGTCCGTGCTCAAGTCCACGGTCGGCTCGATCAATTTGTTCGCGATCATCGCCGTGGTCGGTGCCCTGTGCGTCTCCGGCATCGTCTGGGCCTGGGGCCACCACACCGGCTCGCACGGCAGCGAGGCCAAGGGCAAGCAAGGCGCCTTGGTGGCCGCCGGCTGCGCCCTCCTGCTCGGCGCCGCCAACGGAATCGTCACCTTCTTCAGCACCGTTGGGACCAACGTCCACTGATGCCGACGAAGTTCATGCCGTTCAAGCCGGGCGGGCAGTCCCTGATGCTGCGTCGCGTGCTGATCGGCCTGGGCGCCCTGGTGGTCGCCGCCCTCATCGCCGGGCTCATCGCCCGGTATGCGGGTAGCGGCCACCGGGCCCCGGCCCCAGCCGCCTCCGCCAGCCCGGCCGCCCCGCCCCGGACCTCCGCCTCCGCCATGCCCAGCACGCCTGCCCCCTCCACCAGCGCGAAGCCGACCGTCTCCCCCGTTGCGGCGCCGCCGCACACCACCGACCCCCTCGCCTTCGCCCAGGCGTTCGCGACCGCACTGTGGTCGTACGACACCCGCACCACCACCCAGTCCCAGCAGCTCGCGGGCCTGCGCACGTGGATGACCGGCGAGAGCCAGTACGCCGACCTCGACGCCGTCGCCGCCCAGGTGCCCGACCCGACGCTGTGGGACCGGATGCACGACAACGGCCAGTGGGCCACCGGCCAGGCGGCCGAGGCGCACCTGCCCGCCGCCTTCCAGTCGGCCGTCGCCAAGGACCCGACGAAGCTGACCGTCGCCTACCTGTACGCCGTCACGGTCACCGGCACCCAGTCCATCACCTGGAACGACGGAGGCCGCGGCGCCGAGGACCGCGCCATCACCATCGCCGTCCAGTGCCGCCCCGGACACGACTGCGCCCTGGCCTCGATCGCCCCCACCGTCTACCCCTGACCACCCACGAGAGAAAAGGAGGTGATCGCCCATCGGTTTCTGTGATCTCCCCCTGGCCGGCGCGCTGTGCGACACGGTCGTCGGCGGAGTCTCCGACAGCATCACGGACTCGATCGGCAAATGGATCGCCAAGTCCTGCGGTGACATGGCCAAGAGTGCGGCCGACCTCGCGGCCAAGGCGGTGGACACCACCACGAAGGTCGATCTCGGCGCCTCGTGGTTCCGGGACAACTACTCGTTGATCCTGCCGATCGGCCTGGTCGTGATCGTCGCGACGTTCTGCCTTCAGCTGATGAGGGCCGCCTGGCGCCGTGACGGGCAGGCCCTGTCCCAGGCCGTCACCGGCACCGTCTCGGGCGTGCTGTTCTCCTTCGTCGCCGTCTCCTGCACCAGCATCGCGCTGACGATCGTCGACGCCCTCAGCGAGGGCTTGTTCCACGTGGCCAACACGTCCACGTCCGACGCGGTCGCCCGGGTGATTCGGGTCGGCCAGATCACCACGCTCTCCGACCTGGGCTGGGGCATCCCCGCCCTCGTCGCCCTCGGCTGCGTCGCCGGCGCGATCATGTACTGGGGCACGATGGTGCTCCGGAAGGTCGCGATCCTGGTGCTCGTCACCCTGGCGATCTTCGCCGGAGCCGGCGGCGGTTGGGAACCCGCGTCCCGCTGGCGGCGGGCCTGGATCGAGGCGACCGCCGCCCTCGTCGCCTCCAAGCTCGTGATGACGATCATCTTTCTCCTCGGCGTCTCCGCGATCGGCCGCTCCGATGGCAAGGGCGGCGCCCTGGCCGCGCTCTCGGACGTCCTCGCCGGCATCGTCGTCATGATCATGGTTCTGCTGGCCCCGATGATGACCTACAAGTTCATCCACTGGGCGGCCGACGGCACCAGCGCCGACCTGCACCGCACCACCAGCACCGGACTCGCCACCGCCGCGGGCGCCGCCCGAAAGGGCGCCACCATGGCGATGAGCGCCAGCACCAGCGGCGCCGGCGGCGCCGCGATGGCAGGTGCCCCGCAGGGCCCGGCCACCGTCCCCGGCCAGAACAGCCCCGTCGGCGGTTCCCCGTCCACCCCGAGCGCGGCGACGTCCGGCCCCAGCGGCCCGGCCCAGTCCACCTTCGCCTTCCCCGGCACCGGCAAGGGCGGCACCGTGGACGCCGTCACGAAGCCCCTGATCACCCGTCGCGGCAGCGGCAGCGGGCAGCCGCTGATCACCCGGGCCGCCTCGGAAGGCGGTGGGGATTCCGCCCCCATCTCGGCCCCGTCGCCGGCGACCGCCGCCGAAGCGGCAGCGCCGCCAGGCGGATCGGGAGCAGACGCCCCGGCACCGATCGTGCTGGGCGCCCCCCGCACCGGCAGCCGCGCCTCGTCCGGCCCGGCAGGAACGTTCATGCCGAGCACGTCGCCCGCTGGTCCCGCGGTGTCGAGCGCCCCGGTCAGCGGCCCGGCCCCCGCTCCGGCTCCGGCCTCCCCTCCGCCCCCGCCTCTCGCCTGACCTGTCCCGGCCGGGGCACTGCCACCAGCCCCGGCCGGGCCCCTGACGCCAGGAGTCGCCTCTGTCCACCGCCGAGTTCGTCTCGACCGTCCGCTTTCCCGCCCGGTCCCGCCGCGGCGTCCTGCTCGGGCTCAGCCCCGCCCAGCTGTCCGTCGTCGGCACCGCCGGCGCCCTGCTGCTCGTGACCATGGTCACCACCGGCCTCACTGGGGCCGTCCTCGCCACCCCGCTCTGGGCTCTGGCCGCCGCCGTCGTCCTCATCCGCTACCACAGCCGCTCCGTCGCAGATTGGGCCCCGATCGTCATCCGCTACTACCTGCGCCGCGCAAAGGGCCAGCTGATCTGGCTCGCCCGCCCCACCTCCCGGCCCCGGCGCGACGGCCTGCTCCACCTGCCCGGCACCGACGCCAGCCTGCGCGCGGTCACCTCGCCCGACGGCAGCACCGGCGCCGTCCACGATCCGCAGCGCGGCACCCTCACCGCCGCGGTCCGTGTCAGCTCCCGCGCCTTCGCCCTCCTCGACGCCCCCACGAAGGCCGCAAACGTGTCCGGCTGGGGCCGCGCCCTGGCCGCGCTCGCCCGCACCGGATACATCCAGAGCGTCCAGGTGATCGAGCGCACCATCCCCGACTCCGGCGACGCGCTCCAGCGCTACTGGGCCGAGAACGGCAACCCCGACGCCCCGCTCGCCGGCGTGGTCTACGAGGAACTGCTCGCCGCCGCCGGCCCCACCGCCGCCCCGCACGAGGCGTACATCGCCGTCAGCCTCGACCTCAAGAAGGCCCGCCGCCTGATCGGGGAGGCGGGCGGCGGACTCACCGGGGCGTTCACCGTCCTCGGCCAGCTCGTCCCGGGCTTCGAGCAGTCCCTCCGCAACTGCGGCCTCACCCCCGGCGGATGGCTGACCGGCGGCGAGTTCGCCGCCGTCATCCGCAGCGCCTACGACCCCAAGTCGCTCGCCGCGATGGAGCAGTGGTCCGAGACCGGCCGCGCCACCGCGTCCCCGGCCGCCGCAGGCCCGGTCGTCCTGCGGGAGGAGCCGAACCGGGTCCTGACCGACAGCGCCTGCCACGCCGTCTACTGGATCGAGCAGTGGCCCCGGTCCGAGGTCAGCGCGGGCTTCCTGCACTCGCTGATCTTCTCCGCCGGCGTCCGGCGAACCCTGAGCCTGCATTACGGGCCCGACGACCTCGATGCCGCGCTCAAGGCCGTCCAGCGGCAGAAGGCCACGATCGTCGCCGACGCCGCCGAGCGCGTCCGCAAGGGCCAGGTCGACAGCGAGAGCGACAACCAGGAGTACGCCGACGCCAAGACCCACGAGCGCGAGCTCATCTCCGGCCACGCGGACGTCGACTTCACCGGCCTCGTGGTGATCTCCGCCGACAACCCCGAGGACCTGCGCCGCCAGTGCGCCACGGTGGAGACCGCCTGCTCCAGCGAAGGCCTGGATCCCCGCCTCCTCATCTGGGAGCAAGCCGAAAGCTTCAGCCGCGCGGCACTCCCGCTCGCCCGGCTCTGACGGGAGGCCCGCCATGAACCACCTGCCGACCGACAGCACCTCCCGACTCCTGCGCTTCGCCACCGCCGCCGTCGACGTCCACCACCACACCGCGCTGCCCGACCGGCAAAGCGCCTCCCGCGTCGAACTGGACGCCCTCCACTCCCACTGCACCGCGCTGTTCCAGCTGGTCGACACCCACACCACGGCCACCCGCCCGAACAACCCCGCCGAGGCCGACCAGCTCCACGCCGCCCGGATCCGGCTGTGGCAGAGCGCCGACGCCCTCCACTCCGCCTACCACCGCGCACCCCTCGCCGACGGACGGCTCCCCACCCGCGAGGCCTGCGCCCTGCGGCTGCCCGAAGGCGCCCCGGACATGGTCATCTGCCAGCGCCACACCACCGCCTCCGCCCGCATGCGCCAGATCTCCACCCCCTCCGAGCTGCGCGGAACCCCGACCGCCGCCTCCCGCACCTGAACCAAGGACCCGCTCTGCGCGCATCCGCCTCCCCTCTCTTCACCCCCACCCGCACTGACCGCGCCTCACGCCGCCAGGCCCGCCGCGACCTCGCCGCCGCCCGCCGCACCGCCCGCGACAGCTCCCGCCCCGTACGCACCCGCACCCGCCGCGAGGAGAACGAGGAACTGCGCCCCGTCTTCCCGGCCGGCGGGCGCCCGGGAACCGCCTCCCTGCGCGGCGGCAAGCTCAAGCTGCCCCCGCACCGGATGACCACCGCCACCGCCAGCGCCGCCTACCCGTTCCTCGCCGAGGGCGGCCTCGGCTCCGCCGGCATGCTGATCGGCCGCGACGTCCACGCCGAAGCCAGCTTCGTCTTCGACCCGTTCGCCCTCTACTCGCGCGTCGAAAACTTCACGAACCCGAACTGCCTCGTCGCCGGCGTCATCGGACAGGGCAAGTCCGCCCTGGCGAAGTCAATCGCCCTGCGCAGCACGGCATTTGGCTACCGCGTGTACGTCCCCTGCGACCCGAAGGGCGAGTGGACCAGCGTCGCGCAGGCCGTCGGCGGCACCGCGATCGCCCTCGGCCCGGGCCTGCCCGGGCGGCTCAACCCCATGGACGCGCCCGCCCCGCCCGCCGGGGTCGATCCGGACGGCTGGGCGAGCGAGGTCCGCAAGCGCCGCCTGCTGCTGCTCGGCTCCCTCGCACGGACCGTGCTGCAGCGCGACCTGCTGCCGCGGGAGTACACCGCGCTCGACCTCGCGCTGGACACTGCCGCCGAGCAGGCGGAGCAGCAGGGCCGGGTGCTGCTGCTCGGCGACGTCGCCGCGGTCCTCGGCCAGCCCGCCGTCCTCGATGCCGCGATCGGCGACCCCTCGCGCCGCGTCGGCGAGGCCGCCCAGGACCTCTCCCATGCCCTGCGCCGCCTGATCAGCGGTGACCTAGGCGGGATGTTCGACGCTCCCTCGACCGCCGCCTTCGACCCGACCAGCCCGATGCTGACGATCGACCTGTCCCGGCTCGGCAGCGCCGGCGACGACACCGGGCTCGTCCTCGCGATGACCTGCGCGAGCGCCTGGATGGAGTCCGCGCTCAGCGACCCGGGCGGCGGGCGGCGGTGGGTGATCTACGACGAGGCCTGGCGCGTGATGCGCCACGAGGCCCTGCTGCAGCGCATGCAGAGCCAGTGGAAGCTCAGCCGCGGCCTCGGCATCGCCAACATGCTGATCATCCACCGCCTTTCGGACCTGCTCAGCGCCGGCGACGCCGGATCGCGGGCCCGCGCCCTCGCCGAGGGCCTGCTGGCCGACTGCGCGACCCGCGTGATCTACCGGCAGGAGGCCGACCAGCTGGCCGCCACCGCCGGGCTGCTCGGCCTGACCGGCGTCGAGATGGCCGCCATCGCCCAGCTGGGCCGCGGCCGGGGCCTGTGGAAGGTGGCGGGCCGGTCGTTCGTGGTCCAACATCTGCTCCACCGAGCCGAGCTGACGGCCTTCGACACGGACGCCCGGATGCACTCCCCGGCCCGGACGGCGGACGCCTCCCCCGCCCTCTGATCCCCGCCCCGCCGACTTCCCGAGGATCCTCGTGCCCAACGTCGCCGTAGCCCACCTGCCGGAGCGGGACCTGCTCGTCGCGGAAGCGCCCGACCGCCGCAGCGCCCAGCTGCTCGAACAGGCCGGCCTCGTGCGGGACGACGCGCTCGGACTGCACCGGTTCCGACGCGACACCCCGCCGGAGACCGCCAAACGCCAGCTGCGGGAGGCCCGGCGGCTGCTGTTCCCGGCCGAGTACGGGTTCACCCGCGTCTACAGCGAGGCCGAGCAGTACGAGGCCACCCAGCGCCGGAACCCGCTCACGCCTCCTGGGCCGGTCCTGACCGCCACCAGCAGGGCTCCGGCCGTCCACCACGTGTCCACCGACATCGCCAACGGCCACATGGTGCTGCTCGCCCATCATGAATCCCCCTACGAGGCAACCGAGTTGCTGGGGCTCTATCCGGCTTCCGGAAAGGCGGCGACCTTCTACACCGAGGGCGGCGGCTACTACGGCGCCAGCCGCCACCCGGACCTGGACTCCGCGCTCGCGGAGTGGTCCTCGCAGGGCTACGCCACCGAAGCCCCCATCGCCGACCCCCGCCGCAGGGCCGCCCTGCTCGCCTCCCGGGCGGCAGCAGGCCGCACCAAGCCTCTGCCTGCCACCCCTTCGCCCATCAGCGTGGCCCTGACCGTCGCCCGCCGAAACGGCGCCCCGTTCTGACCACACCCCCACCAATTCCCCTCTGCCCGAACGTACTTGGAGATCCATGCCTCACTCGCTCACCCGCCAGGACGCCCGCCTGGAGGCCGCCCTGGGCCGAAGCGTCACCTCGCTGATCGCCACCGAGGCGAGGGCGGACGCCGCCACCGCCCGACTTCTCGACGCCCACCGCGTGCTCACCGAGGCCGAGACTGCGGTCGCGTTCCAGCGGGTGCGCCTGGTCAACGTCGCGACGGCCAAGCGCCGGGTCGACGACGCCGTCCTCGACCAGCTCGACGCCCACCTGGAGGAACTGGAGGTCGCCGCCGAACGGCGCGACCAGCTGGAGGCCGACCTGGTGCGCCTGATCGAGGAGCACGAACACGAGGCCGCCCGCGAGGCCGAGCGCGAACAGGCCGCCGCCGCGAGCACCCCGTTCATCCCGCTGCTGCTGGCGCCGGGCGCGGCGCGCCACCGGTGAGCCCCGACGCACCGCTCGTCGAGTTCGGCTGGGACTTCGACGTCGGGGAGTTCGCGGTGCGCTCCGGACCGCTCCCCCGGGCCGCCGGAGAGATCCTCTACCAGGCCGGGTTCTGGTACCGCGCACAGCAGTTGGGCGCCGACGCGTGGCACCAGCACCTGAACGTCGAGGCGAACGAGCAGATCGACAACGCCGCCGGCGCGATCGACGCCCTGCTCAAGGCCGGTGTGCAGGTGTCCAACTGGCACGACCCGCGGCAGAGCGGGCAGCGCCTGGTGGACCACTACGCCTGGCTCCAGGACGAAGGCCCGTTCCCCGACGCTGCCGCCACCGCCGACAAGGCCCGCTGGCACACTCGCGCCGCACTCCTCGCCGGCCTCGATTCCGACGCCAGCAGGACGCTCGCCGCGCAGATCACCGACGGCGGCCTCGTCGTCGAGGCGATGCAGAAGTGGGAGACCGACAGCACCCAGTGGTGGCTCGCCTTCGAGGCCTCCTCCGGCTGCTACCAGATCCTCCGCTTCGACCCGGTCGACCGCTCCCTCGGCATCACCGACCACTACGCCGGCTGGTACTGGCCCCAGGCGCGCCGCGACTTCCGCGTCCAGCAGCAGCGGGACACCAGCCGCCCGAGCCCGTCCCGGGCCGACGCCGCCCGCACCGCCCGGCCGGCACGGATGCGGACATCCCCGTCCGCGCCGCCCGACCGCCCGCAGCCGCCGGAGGCCGGCCGATCGGCCCGCCGCTGACCACCCCAACGAGAGGACTCCTCATGGAGACGACGTCCAGCACCGAGGCGGCCCCGGTCGTCACCTTCCGTCCGCTGCGCGAGGCCGGCATCACCGCGGGCACCACCAGCCGGGACCAGCGCGTGGTGGCAGCGCTGCGCGACGCCGGCTTCGAACTCGGCCGCGACGCCGCCCCGGAGCGGTACTCGCTCGCCACCGCCGACCCGGCCGAGCAGCTGCGCGCCATGGTCGACGCCACCCGGTCGCTGCACGACCTGGACGTCACGGTGGCCGTCCGCCGCGGCATCGACTTCTCCCCGCACGCCGCCCGGACCACGCCCCTGCTGCTGTCCCCCGCGCGCTCTGCCACCACCTCCGCCACGCCGATCCAGACCCCCCAGCGCCCGGTCCCGACGTCCGGCCTCCGCTGATCCCGCCCCCCTGCCCCGAGGAGCACGCATCCGTCCCGATCACGTCTCGGTCGCCCACGACCCGCAGTACGGTATCGCCGTCTCCCTCGGCCAGGAGGTCACCCCGTTTGCCCGAGAGGTCCTCGTGCGTTCCGGGTTCCAGCCCCTCCCCGACGGTCGGCTCACCATCCACCAGACCGGGGACACAGATCGCCATGTCCGCCAGACCGTCGCCGAACTGCGGCGTATCGGTATCCCGGTCACCGCGGCACCGGAGTTCGACGCCGTTCCCGGCCGCCCCGTCCCGCCGAGCCCGGCGGTGGCCGCCGCCGGCCCCGGGTCCGTGATCCACCTCAGCCCTCCGGCCACGAGCCGCTCGCACGACGTCGCCTTCGGACGCCACCCGCAGCTGGGCATCGTCGCCCGCAACGCCTCCGACCGGCAGGACGTGCGTCTGGCCCTCGCCGAGGCCGGCTTCGTACGCACTTCCCCCACCTCCGACCTGTTCGCCCTCGACGAGCCCGAGTTCGAAGGCGACCGGCGCACCTCCACCGCTATCGCCCGCCTGCGCGACCAGGGCGTGCGCGTCGCCGCGGACCTCGCCTTCGAGCCCCTCGACGGCCCGTACACACCGACCGACCCGTTCGCCACCCGCCTGGTCGCCGCGATGAACCGCACCCCGCCGTCCCCCGAGCCCTCTCCCGCCCCGTCCCCGCCGGCGGACCCGTTCGAGACGAAGCTGATCAAGGCGCCGGACCTGTCCCGCCCGGCCGCGCCGAAGGGCGCCGATCCGTTCAACACGGTGATCCACGGCCCGGTCGGGCCCAGTATCGACGAGCGCCGCACCGACGCGATGCTGCACGACCGGGCGGCCATGAGCGCCGAGATCGCCTCGCGCCTGCGGGCGATCCAGCAGCAGCTGCGCGGCGACCTGTCCGGCATCGACCCGGCGCGGATCGAGGCGGTGATCGGCGAGGCCACCACCGTTCTGGCCGGGGCGAGCAAGGATCTCGCCTCCGTCGCCGCAGCCCCCGCGGCCCGCCCCGCGGCGGCCTCGCCCACCAGTCCCCGGGCCCGCGCGGCGCTCGCCGTCAGCGGCCAGGTCCGCTCCGGCGCGGCCCTCCAGGCCCAGGGCGCCGCCGCCACCGCCACCGCGGCCCCCGCCGTCGATCCGCGCATCGCGTGGGCCGCCGGTAACCGCAACACCCGATAAGGAGACCCTACTTGGCCGTCAAGACCGTCTGGACCGTCGAGCACGCCTGCGGGGACAGCGTCGAGCACGACCTGTCCGCCCGTCCCGCCGACCAGCGGGCCGGTTACGCCCGCTGGCTCGCCGGACGCTCCTGCAAGGACTGCTGGCTCGCCGAGCGCAAGGAGGACCCCGCCTCCCGTGAGGCGTGGATCGCCGAACGCCGTGCGGAGGAACAGCAGGCCGCCACCGACTGGGCCCAGAAGTTCAGCATGCCGCCGCTGGACGGCCCGCCCAAGGCGATCAGCTGGGGCGAGCGGTGCCGCTACCAGCTCGTCACCGGCGCCTACCGCGTCCTCGTGCAGGAGGGCGGCCTCGCCGAGGAGGGCTGGCAGGACATCGAGCAGCAGGTCCGGGTGACCGACCGAGCCAGCTGGTGGATCGACCAGCGCGACGCGGCCCCCGCCGACCTGCCCGAACTGCTCGCCGCCGCTGCCGACGCCCGCACCACGGAGAACCCCTTCTGAACACCATCGACACCACCCCGGCCCGGCCTGTCCCGGGGGTGCGCCCGGCCGCGGCACACGCGCTCGTGGTGCAGGTGCTCCGGGCGGAGTCCGCTCGGCGCGTGCTCTGCGCCGACGCCTCGACGCTGCCCGACGCCCTGCCGTCATCGTCCGCCGCCAGGGTCCTCGGCCTGCCTGCCCCACGCGGCTGAGGCCCCCGCGCTCACCCTGATCACCGTTGAGAGAAGAGCCTTTGCCCAACCCCGATGACCCCGAGCGTCTGTTCCACTTCTACGTCGACGGATCGGTCCACGGCCCGTACCCCGGTCTGGTCCGCGAGCGCGAGACTCTGGGCCATGCCGGTCCGTACTGCTCGCCGGTCTTCACCCGGCCCGTCGCCGAGCGGATCGTCGAGGACCTCCACCTCGACAACTGTGGCCTGACGGGCCGCTGGGAGGACAACCGACTCACCTTCGAGTGGGGCGCCGACTACGACGGCGACGGGGGCGCAGAGACCGTCGAGCCCGACTCGCGGGGCCTGTACAAGATCGGCGGGCGGTGGCCGTGGGACTACGACGGACCGCTGGACGCCGCCGAACGCCACCAGGCCGCGCTTGCCCGCCCCTCGCGCAAGGCCGCCGCCACGAACAAGCAGGCGACTGCGGCAGTGGCGCTCGTCGGCGCGGGACCGACGCCCGGCCCAGCCGCCGGACGGTGACGTGCACCCCGTCCTCTCACGGACCTCGTCGGTCGACGACCTGCTCACCGGTCTCGCGGCGACCGCCGCCCGCAACGGCCGGCCGCTACGAGTGTTGGACGCCTGGGAGCCCGTCACCGACCTCGCGAAGCTGCCCCCGGCCGTCTTCGCCCGGGAACTGGCCGCCCACCTGCCGACCGTCTCGTCACCGGCGCAGGCCATCCGCTCCCGCCTCGTGTGGCAGTGTGCGCTGCGTGCCGACCCCGGCTTCCCGCAGCCGTCGGATGCGCGCTTCGCGCAGGTCGCCCGGCGCATCCTGGCCGCCACCGGCATCGCCCGGCCCGACGATCCGCACGCTTGCCGGTGGGTCGTGATCCGCACCGACGAGCACGAGGCCCGCATCATCGCCCCGCTCGCCCGCGCGGACGGCACCCTCGCCGAGACCACCCGGGACCGGGCTTTGGCCCTGGCGGTGTGCCAGCTGGACGAGCACACCGAGCGGCACTCCCGTGCCGGCGCCGCACTCACCATGCCGACACCTCGCTCCGCGCTCGTCGCCTCCCCGCCCGCCGCCCGCACGAGCACCGTGCCGGTGGCGGCCCGGCCCCTCACCCGCTGAATGCAGGAGCCCATGCCCGCCAACCCAACACTCGACGCCGCGCAGTCCGCGGTCGCCCGGGCCAGCTCCGCGCTGCGGGAAGTCGAGGAACTCGCCGACTCCATGACCGCGGAGGAGGCCGCCGAGGTCCTGCAGAACCTCACCCTCCAGCCCGGTCCGGCCCACCGCCTCGCCGCCGCGGTCACCGCGCTCGGCAACCAGCTCGCCTCGCAGCTGGGCGACCAGCCCCACCTGTGGGAGCCCGTCCTCGAAGGCGGCAGCCGGATCACCGCTGCGGCCTGGCGAGCCGCAGCTCCCACCGAGGAGGTCCTCGTCACGGGCGGACGACGCCAAGCGGCCATCGCGTCCTCACCAGCGATCCGGGCTGCCGGTCCCGGAGCCGAGTTCCACCTTGCGCCCGCCGCCGTCGCACCGCACTCCCGCATCGTCGAACCGCCCCGCCGCTGAAACCGGAGACCCATGCCCCAGGACGAATTCCTCGTCCAGCCCCGCTATCTGGCGGGCGCAGGCGACATCAGCCGCGTGCTCCAGCCCCTCGTCCAGGTGCACGGCTGGCCACATGAGAACAACCCTGCCGCCAACCGCGTCGCGGCCACCAGCCCGTGCGGTCGGATCGAGGTCCTCGCAGAGCACCAGATCTTCCACCTGTGGAAGGTCAGCGTCCGGGCTCGGCCTGGCGATGCCCAGCCGCTGTGGCAAGCGACGTTCACCAAGGAGACGCCCGCCGAGATCGTCGGCTCGCTCACCCAGGCCCTGGCCGCCGACCGGTTCGTGGCCCCCCGGGAGATCGTCGCCGAGTGGCCTGGCCACCCGGACGCCGCGTGGCGCCCCCTCCTCAAGGCCGGCTGGACGCCCTCCGACCGGACCGCTGCACACTTCGGCGACGGAGACGGCGGCACCGTCAGCGTCGACGTGCCCGGCGCCGCAGGCGCGAACGTCACGGTCGTCGACGGTATCCGCCTCACCTCGCCCGACGGTAAGGCGTCGCTGGTCCACACCCCCAAGCCCGACCACCTCTTCTCCGGCGGCCTGGTCGGTCACTGGACGATCGACGCGGCGTTCGGCCCGACGTGGGACGACCAGTGGACAGCGGTTCTCACCGCAGCGACCCCGATGCGGTACATGGCCATGCTGACCTCCGCCGTCGCCGACCCGACGCCCGTCGTTCGGACCAGCGCCCAGATCAGCGCCGCGACCCGCGCCGCAGCCAGTGTGCGGCCGGCCCCACCGCCGAGGAGGACCAACCCCTTGCGGTCGTTCGAGGCCGAGCAGGCCGCGTTCAACCCCCGTCACCCGAACCAGGGCCACCCCCTGCGACGCTGAACCAGAAAGGCGCCCCCTGACCGAGCCGATCACCATCGCGCGCTTTCCGACCAGCCATGGCACCACCGCAAGCGCCTGGGCCCAGGCACCAGACCTGGTCAGCCGTACCCTCCTCACCCGTGCCGGCTTCCGCGCCGACGGCAGCGGCCCCAACTCAATCTGCACCGCGGAGAGCCCAGTCCGCGGCGACGTCAACCGGCGCATCCGACTGGCCGAGCAGATGCTCACCGCCGCCGGATACCCGACGAAGGTCTTCCCGCCCCTTGAGCCCGCCGAACAAGCTTCGCTGACCTCAATGCATTGGGCGGACATCAAGTCCCAACTCATCACCGCCACCGCCGAGGTCCACGCCGCCGTGACCACGGACGACCTCCGCGAAGCGATCAAGCCGCTGATGGACCCCGAGCACGGAGTCCTGGAGCGGATTACCGCGCTACTGGACACCGCCGCACAGCGCGTGACCGGCCTCGACGAGAACGCACCAGCCGCATCCTCCGCATCCGAGCTGGCCCATGCCCTGCAGAGCGCCAGTACGGCGCTGACCAGCGCCGGATACCGCATCGTGACGCCGGGCAGCACCCCGGCCGACGAGGCCGCCTCCGCACGCGCCACGGCGGCCCTCACACACACGGCCGCAACGCTCCCCGCAGCCACCCAAGCAGAAACGTTTCCCTCTGTTGCGCCGGCTGCACAGCGCCCTTACGGCAGCGCCCCCTCGCGCTGACGTCCCGTCCCGGCTGACCACCCGCCGGGCCGCGCCGATCACACCGTCCCGGGCCTCTGTCCCGCAGTGATCACCGCGCCCTCTCCCGCCCGCTTCCGGGCCCCTGCCGCGAGACGCCAAGCGCCCGGCAGGCCAACTCCTCTCCCCCGCAAGGAACGCTCCTGCCCTCCGCTCCCAAGTCCCCCTCGCAGAGCCCGGGCACCGACGCACTCCTGTACGCGCTGATCGGCGCGGGCCTCACGCTCGCCGTCTTCGGATCTCTCGCCTGGCTCGGCGGCAATACCGCCAACTACCTGACCGACAGCGGCCCGTGGAGCAACCCGTTCACGCCGGTCACCGCTGCCCTCCACCCCAACCACCTCTACCCGCACCTGGCCTCGCTGCCGCTGCTGATCAGCACCCGCATCCTGCCGGCGCTGGTGTCAATCGCTCTGGCCGCCATGGGCCTGTGGCTGTGGAGCCGACGCCGCCGAACGACCGACGGTCTCGCCGGGGCGCGCGACCTCGCCCCGCTCCTGCCCAAGGAGATCACCACCAAGGCCCGCGACCTGCGCCCCAGCCTCGCCAGCGCCAAGGAACTACGCCCGGACGACACCGGCATCCTCCTCGGCAACCTCGCGAACGGCACCGAGGTCCGCTCCTGCTGGGAGGACGTCTGCGTCGCCATCATGGCGCCCCGCAGCGGCAAGACCACCAGCCTCGCCGTTCCCGCGATCCTGCGCGCACCCGGCCCCGTCCTGCTCACCTCGAACAAGGCCGCACGGGACGCCTACACGGCAACTCTCGACGCCCGCAGTGCAGTTGGCCGGGTCTGGACGATGGACCCGCAGGGCATCGCCCACACCCCGCAGGGCATGTGGTGGAACATCCTGGCCGACGCCAAGGACCTGCCGGGCGCCCGCCGCCTCGCCGGCCACTTCGTCGCTGCGGCCGTCGACGAGAGCAGTCAGGGCGACTTCTGGTCCACCGCCGCCCAGAACACCCTGTGCGCATTGTTCCTCTCGGCGGGCGTCGACAAGCGCCCGATCACGGACGTCCTCAAGTGGCTGGCCGTGCCTTCCGACCGCACGCCGATCGATATTCTCCGCGACCACCGGATGACGGCCATCGCGGATCAGCTCCAGGGCACCGTATCCGGCGCCGTCGAAACACGCGACGGAATCTATGAAACGGCCCGCCAGTATGCGGCGTGCCTCCTGGATCCGAAGATCTCCCGATGGGTCACGCCGAATGCGGACCTGCCGGAGTTCCGACCGGAGGAGTTCGTCACCAACCGCGACACGCTTTACCTACTCAGCAAGGATGGCGGCGGCAGCGCGGGTGCCCTGATCGCGGCGGCGGCCGACTCCGTGATGCGTACCGCGACCATTCAGGCCGAACGGGCCGGCGGCCGTCTCGACCCGCCGCTCCTTGCGATCCTGGACGAGGCGGCAAATGTCTGCAAGATCTCGGACCTTCCCGACTTGTATTCCCATCTCGGGTCGCGTGGCGTCATTCCTATCACCATTTTGCAGAGCTACCGCCAGGGCCAGAAGGTGTGGGGCGAGGCGGGAATGGACGCGATGTGGAGCGCCGCCACCATCAAGTTGGTCGGCTCCGGAATCGACGACGCGGATTTCGCGGACAAGCTCTCCAGGCTGGTTGGTGAGCACGATGTCGAGACCATCTCGCATTCCACGTCGGAATCCGGCCGGTCGACCTCCACCAGCATGCGCCAGGAGCGGATCCTGCCACCCGACAAGATCCGCGCACTGCGCAAGGGAACGGCTCTCCTGCTCGCGACCGGCCTTCGCCCCGCCCTGCTTGACCTGCGGCCTTGGTACAAGGAACCGGGAGCCAGCGCGATCGGGGCGGCGTCCTCGAAGCAGACCGCGCTCATCACCGAGCGGGCCATGGCGGCGGGTGAGGCCGCATGAGCCACGCCACCGAGCCGGCCAGCCGAATTCTCTCTCTCGGCGCCGGCGTGCAATCCACGACCTTGCTTCTTCTGTCCGCACTCGGGGAGCTTCCGAAGCTCGACTACGCGATTTTCTCGGACACCGGATGGGAGCCGTCCGCGGTCTACCGGCACCTGGACGAGGTGGAGCGGCGCATCGCCCGGCCCGCGAACATCCCGATTCTGCGGGTCTCCTCAGGGAACATCCGCGAGGATGCTCTCGACCCCGCGCACCGATTCGCCTCGATGCCGCTCTACATTCTCAATAAGGACGGCAGTCCGGGAATGACGCGGCGGCAATGCACCGGCGAATATAAGATTAAGCCGATCAAGCGCGAGGTGCGCCGGATTCTCGGGTATCCCTATCCAACTCGCGTGCCCCGTGGGGTGTTCGTAGAGCAGTGGATCGGGATCTCCACCGACGAGTTCCACCGCGCGAAGGACTCGGACGTCAAGTACACGCGGCACACGTTCCCGCTGATCGATCTGGACCTGTCCCGCGCCGACTGCCTTCGGCTGCTGGCCGAGCACGGGTGGGAATCCACGCCGAAATCCGCGTGCCTGGGATGTCCTTTTCACGGAAATGCCCAGTGGCGGCAGATCCGTGACGAATCCCCGGAGGAATGGGCGGACGTCGTCGAATTCGACGAACGCATACGTGCCGGGAACGCGCGGGCGACGGCCGACGGCAGGCCCCTGCTCGGCCAGGCCTACCTGCACCGCTCCCGCCAGCCGCTGGCCATCGCTCCGATCGACAAGCTCACCCGCAACGAGTTGCGCGCCCTCCAGCAGCAGGCCGAGGTCACCGAGGACGAGCTGGAACTCGGGTCCGAGGGCGGGTGCAGCCCGTTCTCCTGCCGGGGCGAGGCGGCGTGACCGAGCCCATCCGGCAGAACTCCGGTGAGCCACGCGTCTCCTCGGGCCCCGTCGACTGGACCGGCATGCTCAACCGGGCCGAGCGGCCCGGCGAACTGGCCGACGTCCTGGAGCAGACGGCCGGCGAGAGCGGCCTGGTCGGCGCGCTGCACCAGTTCCTGGAACGGGCAGCCGAGTAGTTCCGCGAGCAGGGCACCGGCCGCGGCAGCGCCTACGCGCTCGCCTTCGACGCCCACGCCGAGGCGGTCCGCCTCATCGGCGACGGCCTCGCCGACGCCGCCGCCGACCTGGAGAACGACGCGCCCTCCCCCGCGCACTGCCGCTGCCCGCGCCGACCACCGCGCCGACCACCCAGCCCTCGCCTACACGGCCCCGCTCTGGCAGCCGACCGCCGCAGCACTCGAACGACGCAGCCGCTGACGCCCCGGGGCGACCGCCAGGCGAGCACCTGCACCACCGCCCCGCCTCAGGTCGGAGTACGACTCCGGCCCCTCACCTTGGAGTTGCCATCACCCGTCACCGTTCGACCGAGCCGCCCGTCCCCCCGGTCGACCTCGCCGTCTCCACCGGGGCCTGGCGCGACTACCAGCAGGCCCTGTCCCGCTGGGCCGCGCGCAGGGCCGAGATCGCGGCCGAGACCAAGCAGGGCCCCAGCGCCGAGACCCTGCCGCCGGCCCGGCACACCCCGCCGCCGACCGGCCCGTCGCGCCGCCGCTGAGTCCGCCGTCCCCTCACCCACCAGGAGGTGTCCGCCCTGGATCCCTGGCGCATACCCGTCGACCGGGCAACCGCCCTGCGCCTGATCTGCCCGCTGCCGGACGGAGCGGTCGCCGGAGTACAACAGGTCGCCCGCCGTGGCAACTTCGTCATCACCGCCGTCCTCACCCAGACCATCCGTCACGACACGTGGGACGGCATCCGGATCGGAGTCGCCTCTCCCGGCGGCGGGGAGGTCGCCGCGAACTGGTTCGGCTTCGCCGAACACCAGGTCTTCGGCGAGGCGGGGCGTCTTCGCGAGGCCGGCCACCACGAACTCGACCGCGTCAACCAGGCGCGCCTCCTCCAGTACGACCGCATCCGGGCCGGACGCCTCCGCGACGCCGTCGACGTCTACACCGCAGCCGTCGCCTCACCGGCGCCCCCCGAGTTCGCCGCCTCGGCCCGCCTGGGCGCCTTGGACGGCCTGGCCCGACGCCTCGACCACGTCGGCTCCACCTACCCGCACGTCCTCGCGGGCCGATCCTTCATCCACGCGGAGATGCTGCGCGAGGTCCACTCGGAGCTCCACCACGACCTCCTCCCGCTGACCGGAGAGCGCCAGGCCGCCGACAACGCCCCACTCGGCCTGACCAACGGGCTGGCCGCCATGCGCAAGCTGGCCGAGAGCGTGCTCGAACTGGCCGTCAGCGCGGACTCCGCCGAGCACCCAGCAGGTGCCCACTTCCGTGAGCAGGCCCAGGCGCTGGCCGCGATCGACGAGCAGATCACCGCGGACTACGCACGGTCACTTGGGTCCGCCACGGGCGATCGGGCCACCGCCGCTCGCCGCAGGTCGCTGATGATCGCCGCCGAAGGCACCCCCGACGGTCCGGTCGCGGAGGCTGCCCCGCCCACCGGGCTGCAGGCCCGGGCAGTGGGGCGGCCGGTGCGATGACCTACCGGTACCCGGAGATCCCGCCGCGCGACTTCCGGCCCCGTCTGTCCACCGCAGGTGACCTGCACTGGCCGGACGAAGGCCCGCAGATGGGCCCGTGGACGCACAGCGAACTCGTGGCCCTCGCCTACCCATGGCCGGTCGCCTGGCTGTTCCCCCCGCAGCCCGGGGAGCCCCAGCGCGTCGTCAACTTGTTTGCGGGGGCGGGCGGCTGGGAGCAGGGCCTGCGCGTCCTCGACGCCGGCGCCGATAGGTTCGACGTCGTCGGTGTCGAGATCAACTTCGACGCCTCGGCGACGGCGGTCGCGGCCGGAGGGCGGCGGATCGTCGCCGATGTCCGGAGCCTGGACCTGGCCAACCCGGCGCTGCGCTACGTGGAAGGGCTCACGGTGAGCGCGCCCTGCCAGGTCTGGACGCCCGCCGGCCTGCGGCAGGGGCACCAGGATCACAACATCGAGCTGCTCCTCGACACGTTCACGATGGCGTGCGAGGCGACGTTCGGCCATTGGCACGACAGCGGGGAATGCGACGAGGCGGCGGACTGCGGCGTCTGCTCGGACCCCGAGTGGGACGGCTACGGCGGGTTCACGGGTCCGCTCCTGACCTACGAAGAGGCGCGATCGCTGGTGCCGCAGATGAGCGACGAGCGCATCGGGCTGATCGCCGAGACGCTGATCTGGTCGCTCACCCTCACCGCCCGGTACGACAACCTGCGCTGGCTGGCGATGGAGCAGAGCAGCGCATTGCCGGAGATCGTGCTGGACGCCCTGCGCGACGAGCTGTACACCGCCGACTGGTGCAGTGCCGGCTACCGCGTCCTGGACGCCGCCGACACAGGCCTCGCCTCCCACCGGCGACGGGTCTACCTGGTCGCCGGGCGCCACCACTACGTCAACGTCGAGGCGATGCACCCGGCTTCGCCCATGCCGCAGCGCACGGCGGCGCAGGCGCTCGACTGGCCCGAGGGCGTGCGCGTCAACACGCGCGGAAACAGGAAGACGTCCGGCGGCAACGAGTGGAGCGCGGACAAGGTGGCGCCGGGCATCACCAGCAAGATCCGGGGCTGGTACTGGGCCCACGACAAGGAACGGCGCTTCACGGTGCCCGAGGCGGCGCTGCTGGTCGGGATGCCCGCCGACTACCCCTGGACCGGATCGCGCAGCTCCGCCACCCAGCAGCTCGGCGACATCGTCGCCCCGACCGAGGCCGCCCGCGTGGTCGGTGCCCTGCTCAACATACCGTGGCAGGACAAGGTCGACCACTACCTGGCTCAGATCTACGGTCCGGACAGCCTGGCCCTGGCCGCGCCCCGCGAGGCGCCGCCGACCTCCGAGCGGGCGGCGGCGGCCACCGCCACGTCGCAGCAGGTCGAGACGCTGCCCGGCTTCGAGGACTGGCTCGCCGGCGCGACGCCGGCCGCCCCTCGCGGTGGCGCGGCCCGCCGCCGCTGACCGGAACACGCGCTGCGGCCAGCCAACCGACACCCCTTTCTCCTACTGCTCCCTCCACATCTCTTTCCCCCCAGACGACTTGAGCTCCTGGTGACCTACTCCCCCCTCCCTCGCAACCTCGCCCGCTCCG
The DNA here is from genome assembly GCF_042677365.1 of Kitasatospora sp. NPDC127116. Lineage (NCBI taxonomy): Bacteria > Bacillati > Actinomycetota > Actinomycetes > Kitasatosporales > Streptomycetaceae > Kitasatospora > Kitasatospora sp. NPDC127116. The sequence goes on along the minus strand of NZ_JBHXTL010000013.1, from coordinate 21,563 downwards.
CCTTCGCTCCGGGATCTACCCCCGACTCGGAGACCGTCGCCGAACTGCCGATGCCCATCGCACGGGTCGACGGCCGATGGCACCTGGCCATCGGCCGCGGCAGCGTACCGATCCACGACGAGGCACTGGTCCGCGACCTGCAGACGCTCAGCACGCTCCTGGCGCCCGCCCCCGCCCGAATGGACGCGGGCCGGTGAGCGCGACCAGCCGCGACCTCAGCCCGCAGCTGCACGCAGAGCAGGCCGCGCTCGGGGCCTGTCTCCTCGACCCCGGGCAACTCGCCGCCCTGGGATCGTGGTTGGAGCCGAGGCACTTTTACCGCCCTGCGCACGTCGCGTTCTTCGCGCTGCTGCTCGACCACCAGGCCGCCGGGCAGCGGGCGACCACCGAGGACGCCCGGCGCGACTGGGCACTCGAAGTGATCGGCGTAGCCCGCCGGACGATCCCCGGGTTCGCCGCCAGCTACGGCCACACCCTGGTGGCTGCCTGCCCCTCCTCTGCGCACGCGGCTGCCTACGGCCGGATGGTGCTGGAGACCGCGGTGCGCCGGTCGCTGGAGGAGCACGCCCACAGGCTGCTGGCCGCCGCGGAGAGCGGTTCGGTGCAGGACACGGTCGAACTGACCGGCACACTGCACGCGGTGATCGAGCGCCTCGCCGCCGCTTGGGGGCCGATCGAGACCCGCTCCCGGCACCCCCTGGCCCAAGCCGCGCCCTCCTGCGACGGTCGCGCGGCGCAGGCCGCCCGGGACCACGAACGGATGCTGCTGTCCACGCTCATCGGCGCCGCTGGCCAGGTCGGACCGGTCGCGTCCTGGCTGACCGAGGCCGACTTCGTCGACGACGGCCACCGCGTGGTGTTCCAGGCCATGGCCGCGCTCGACCACCGCGGCGAGCCGGTCGACGAACTCACGGTGCTCTGGGAGGTCCAGCGCCGTGGCGCCGTGGCCGAGGGCACGATCGGCGTCGCACAGGTCCGCGACCTGCTCGATCCGGTCCCCGGCGACCCGGCGTACTGGGCCGAGCAGGTGCTGCACTGCTCGCTGCTGCGGGCCTCGGCGACCTCCGCCGGCATCGTCCGGGTGATGGCCCTGGACGCCTCCGTCGGCGCCGACCGTCTGCTCGGTGCGTCCCTGCGGGCACTTGAGCCCGCCGACCGGCTGCGCGAACGCCACCGCGCCGCCACCGGCACCAGCGGCCCGACCCGCTCCGGCCCGCTGGTCCTGGGAACCCGCCGCCAGGACGCCGCCACCCGCTCCTCCACGCTGGCCGACCGCTCGAACCACCCCGCGGCCGAACCCGCCCGCCCCCGCCGCTGACTGCCCGGAGAGTACGTGCCCCTGCCCGATCCGAACACCCGATCCGCCCAGCGGCTGCGCACGGCCGCCGACCGCGCCCAGGCCCTGGAGGCGGCCCTGCCCCGCGCCTGGCGTGAGGAGGGCCTGCCCGGCCTGCCCGAACTCGCCGCCCACGCCACCGCGATCCGCGACCACCACCAGCAGGTCCTCGACTCCGCCGCAGCGCTGACCTCACGCCCGCACCCCACGACCGCCGACCGGGCCGAGACCCGGGCGCTGAGCACCGCCGCCGAACACCTCGGCGCCGCCACCGCGGCCATCAGCAGGGCCGCGACCATGGCCGCCCGGCTCCACGAAGCCGACGGTCTGGGCAGCCCGCGTGCCGCCGAGACCCGCGAGCGAGCCACCCAGCACCTGAACCTGGGCCTCTCACACGCCCGGCTCGCGCTGCGCGAAACCACCGAGCAGCTGCGCCGCGACGCCGTGCTGCTCACCGGTCCGGACCCTGAACGGACCGCGCGCCGTCTCGCGGCCATCTCCCGCACCACGTCGCCCAACGCCCGCGTCCTCGTGTCCCCCGCGAGGACGGCCGACATGCCCCGGCAGGCTGCCGGGCGCCGCCGCTGAATCCCGGATCACCGCCCATGACCAGCACCCCCGCCACCTACCGGGACGACCTCACCGCCATCGCCCGGATGCTGCGCCTGCTCGGCCGAACCACCGCCCCGGCCCCCGGCCAGGGCCAGCAACCGCCCGACCCGATCATGATCCTGGGCCGCTCCGGCCAGGCTGCGGGCTTCATCCGGCACTGCGCGGACAACGCCCACCGCTGGCGGGAGATCGACGCATCCGGCAACCCCTCGGCCCCCGCCCTGGCCGCCGGATTCACCGCGGCGGCCCTCCACGCCGCGACGGTCAACCAGCACCTGGCGAAGGCCGCCGGCCTCGCCCTCACGCTCTCCCTGACCGAGCGCGGCGCCCCCCGCACCGCTGCCGAAGTCCGCTACAAGCGCCGCCACGCCGCCACGGCCACCGCTCTCGCCGCCGCGGAGGCAGAAGCCGACCTCGGCCACGACCGCGTCCTCGAACTCGCCAACCGCATCGTGAGCCAGCCCGCGCCTTCGCGGCCTGAACCGGCACACGCGACTGCCGCTGCTCCTGCTGCCAGGAGCCGCCGTTGATCGCCGATCGCGCCGAGGACGTGGCACGCTACCTGCGCGCCCTGGCCGACGACGTGTCCACGCAGGCCGGCGCCACCGCGACGGACCTGCCGCATCCCGTCGCCCTGGCCCAGCGGCTGGAGCGTCTCGCCCTTCTCCAGAAGGACGCGGCCTTGAACGCCGGGCACTACGGCCAGAGCGCGCCGGAGCCACCGAGCGCCTCGGGTGTCGGCACGGTGCATTTCGCGACCGCGGCGGCCCGGCTGGGCCTGGCCTGCGCCGTCCTCGGGGAAGTCCTGGAGGCGAGCGCCCACCTCCACCATCCCGCCGCCGGCCTCGACGAGCCGGTCCTGCGCTCCACGATCAGCCAGGGACTGGAGAGCGTGCGCGTCACACTGACCGGCCTAGCCACCGACCTGCACGTGGCCCACGTAGCCGTCGCGCAGGGTCCTCCGTGGCCGCCGCCTCCGGCTCCCGCCGCCTTCGCCCCCGCAGGCACGGCCGGTCCCACCGGCCTGGCGGAATTTCCGCCCGCCGCCGGCGACCACGAACTCCGGGCCGACGCCGCCAGGCGCCGCACCCCGAACCTCGTCGTCGTGGCACCCCCGGCGACCTCCGCCACGCCCGGGCCGTCCGCCACCGTCCTGCCCTTCCGCCGCACCTGACCGCCCGCTACCTCGCCGGCCCCGCTCCCCGGAGGCACACCACGCCCACCCCTGCTCCGACCGTCGACGACTACCAGCAGCGCCTGCGCCAGGTCGCCGCGCAAGCCGACGCCCTGGCCGAGAAGCTGCCCGGCGCCTACGCCGCCACCGGCCCCGGCGTCCCCGACGCCTCCGTGGTCGCCATGCACCTGGGCGCGCTCCAGTTCGTTCAGACCAGCACCCTGGCCGCTGCGGAACTGGCCTCGGCCATCCCGCTGGATCCCAAGACCACAACCCCGGCTCGCCGCACGGCGATCGCCCTCGGCCATGCCCACACCCGCGTCGTCACCGCGACCCAGCAGCTCAGCGTCCTCTTCCAGCACTCCCTGTCCGCCGATGTCTGGGCGATGCCCGAGACCCAGCCGGTGAACCCGGCCGAGTTCTACACCGCCGCCCAGCACCAACTCGCCGCCGCCGCGCGGGAGCTGCGCATCGAGGCGGACCGGCTCCCCGCCGCGGGTGCGTCGCACGTTCCCGCGCAGGCACGGCCGCAGGCCGCCAGGAGCATCGGCCAGCGACTGCGCGGCGCCTTCGGCCGCCGCTCCGCTGAGCCTGCCGCCGTCACCGCCCTTCCCCGCAGCGCCACCACCGCCCGCCGCTGAACCCCGAGGACCCGACCTGCCGTACGTCACCCCTGTCGAGACCCAGACCCTCTGGCTGCTCGGCCTCGCCAACGACTTCCACCTCCACAGCGAGGAGCTGTTCAGGATCTACTGCCACCGCGACCCCCAGATCGAGCGCCTCACCGCGGCGCTGGAGGGCCTGGGCAAGACCCAGGAGGCTCTGCTGTCGAACGCCACCGACCCCCCTCCCGCCGAGTCGACCGCGCCGGAGGACATCGCCTGGCGGCGCTGCACCGTCGCCTACGCCTACGCCGGCCTGCTCACCGCGAAGGCGACGCTGCGTGCCCAGCCCGCCCTCGTCGCCGCCGTGCAGATGCGCCTCAACCCCGTGCCGCTCTACCACTACTCGCCCGAGCGGGGCGCCTACTTCAAGGGGCTGTCTGCCACCCGCGAGGTCCTTGACGAGGCCACGTGGAAGCTCAGGGAGGTCGCCGAGCACCTGACCGGCCCGGAGCCCGACCTGCTCAAGGCCGTCACCGGCGAGTTCGCCCACAAGGCGGTGCGCAGCGCCGCCGTCTCCCAGCGCCCCACCACGCCGAAGACCGCCGCCGAGGCCGCCGGGCCCACCGCCACGGTGGTGCTCGCGCCCGCCGCCTCGGCGGGCGCAGCACAGGGGGTGAGCCGATGACCGCGCCGGGCGGCGCCTGGCCGCGAATCGGCAGCATGTGCAGCGGGTACGGCGGTCTGGACCTCGGCGTCCAGGCCGTGCTCGGCGGCGAGGTCGTGTGGCACGCCGAGGTGAACCCCTCCGCCGCCCAGATCCTCTCCCACCACTGGCCTAGAGACGCCGAATCTCGGCGACATCACCGCAGTTAACTGGTCGAGCGTCCCTCCGATCGATGTCCTGGCAGCCGGTTTCCCATGCCAGGACCTGAGCGTGGCCGGCAAGCGCGCCGGCCTGGTGGAGGGCACCCGCTCCGGACTGTGGCTGACCATCGCCCGTGCGATCGACGTCCTCAAACCTCAGATGGTGGTGATCGAAAACGTCCGTGGAATCCTCTCCGCCCCTGCTGCCTCGCCAGCCGATGGCGACCTGGAATGCCCGTGGTGCGGTCTGGGAGAAGACGGAGGTGAGCCTGCTCTGCGGGCACTCGGCGCTGTTCTCGGAGACCTGGCCGACCTCCGGATGGATGCGCGCTGGACGGTGCTACCAGCGTCCGCCGTCGGAGCACCTCACCGGCGCGAGCGCTGCTTCCTCGTCGCCTGGCCTTCCGACCCCACGGGCGCGCGATGCCAAGGGGCCGGACGCCTGGCGGCAGGACCTGGGCCACACGGTGACGCTCATGAAGACGCCGACGTCCAACTTGGGTGCGATCGGCGGCTCGCAGCACCCGGACAAACGCCGCTCGGGCGGGCACGGCCCGAACCTCGCGGACGAGGTGGAGCACATGCTGCTGCCGACCCCGAAGGCGAGCGACGGGACGCACGGGGGACCGAACTCACGCGGCTCCAAGGGCGACCTGACGCTGCCTGCGACGGCGGCCCGGCTGCCCTCCGCGAGGCCCGGCGGGGCGAGCGCCCCGCAGCGCACAGCAGGGGAAACGATCCCGCGCCCGCCGATGCAGACCGCCCTGCCGATCGGGGACAGCACCGGAACGCGCTGAACCGCTGGGGCCCGTACGCGTCGGCCATCGCCCGCTGGGAGCGCGTGACCCGTCCGGCGCCCGATCCCACCGACGCCCGCGGCCGGCTCGCCCCGGAGTTCGTCGAGTGGGTCATGGGAGTGGGGCCCGGCCACGTCACGGCCGTCCCGGGGCTTTCCCGATCCGCCCAGCTGACCGCCCTGGGCAACGGCGTCGTCCCCCAACAGGCCTCCCGAGCCTTGCAGTTGCTCGACGCCTCCGCACTGCTCACCGCCGCCCGCTGCTGCGGGCGGCGGTGAGCGAGCCGCGCTTATACCTCAAGATCGGCCGAATACGTTCGGCCGATCTTCGCTGATTCTCGTGTCATCACCCGAGAACGAAAGGCCTTCCCTTCCCGTGACCGCACCCGAGCCCGACGAGGGCGGCGAGCCGAGGACCGGCTACTCCGACGCCCAGATCGAGGTCCTCTCCGCGAAGCTCGCCGCACTCGCGACGTCCTTCGACGCCCAGGCCGAGCAGTTGGCGAGCATGTCGACGGCCCTCGACCCGGAGGACGACGACCCGGCCGCCGCCCCGGCGGGCGCCGAGCCGATGTTCATCGTCGCCTTCGACGATCCCGCCTACTACAAAAGAGATCGCACTGATGACCCCGTGGGTCGACGAGATCTTCACGAAGATCTACGGACCCGAGACCACGGCCTCGCGCCCCTGGTGCGTGCGGTGGCCTGAACACCCGGAAGCCGTGGCCCGCCTGCACGCCCTGTGGCTGGCCTGGCAGGCCGCCATCGACCCCGAGTCCGGGGCGGCCGGCCCCTCGTCGTGGCAGCGCGACCACCTGGAACCCGCGCTGATGAAACTGCGCTCGGCCGACGGCCCGTTCGCCGCGTGCACCAGCTCCGGCCACGTCAGCCACCGCCTCCTGGAGCACCCGGCGCTGACCGACCCCGACTCCCTCACGTCCCTCACCCTCACCGCACCCTGATCGGAGGCATCCGTGCCCGACCTCAACCTGCCCGGCTGGCAGCCCGCGGACGACGCCTCCGCCCGTATCCAGGCGCACTTCCTGATGGCCGAGGAAGCGTACGACCTGCTCACCGAGGCCAGCCACGAGGAACTCGGCGGCAACGACGACTTCCTGCTGTACGAGGACCTCAACGCCTACCACGAGGCCGGCCGCCCCGCCGTCGCCGCCCACCTGCACTACAACACCGACGCCCGCACGTTCACCCTCGACATCGAACGCACACCGACCTTCTCGATGGCGACGGCCTGGCTCGTCGAACGCGGCGCCGATCAGGACATGTTCCTTCACAGCACCGGACACCCCGGCGCCCCGGCGGACCAGCGCAGCGCCAAGGCCGCCGAACGCTTCATCGACGCCAACGCCCGCTACCGGCTGGAGGAGTACGCCGTCGAGCCCGGCGAGACCTGGGCGATGCTGCGCGACACTACCGCCGCCGGCGCCGAACGCCCCTACCTGCTGCAGGTCGAGGCCGGCGACCCGGAACGCGGCTACACCCTGCGCGAGGGAAGCTTCTCGTCGCCGCAGGAGGTCCAGCAGTGGCTGGAGCAGCGGCGCACCGCCCTGCCACCCGTGGCCGGCGCCGACGTTCCCCTGGTCTACAGCCCGCAGGCCAGCGCGGCGCGTACACGTACCGCCGTCGCGCCCGGCAAGGCCGCCGCCTCTGAGCCCGTACCGGCTGCGGCCCTGGCGGCGACGGCCGGGCGGCGGGCCGTTCGGTGAGCGACATACAGCCGGGCGTGGCCTTCAGCGCTCACCCGGAGGCCCTCGGCGACCTGCTCGCCGCACCGGCCGACGTGCGAGACCTGGCGCTGGAGTACCTCGACCGGCTGCTGCGGGCCGAGATCCGCGGTCCCCTGCTCGACCAGCAGGGCGAGCGCGACCTTCGCGGCGCCCGCAAGCTCTACCTCGACGAGAAGCTGGACTTCCGGCTCGTCTACACGGAGCAGCGGGCGCCGCACAACCCACGCCGGCTGACCGGGATCCACCTGGTCGCCGTCGGAGAGCGCCGCAACGTAGCCGTGTACAAGACCGCGGCCCTGCGCATGCAGCAGGAACGCCAGCAGCAGTCCGTGGTCCAGGAGGTGCGGCGCGGGATGCCTGCCCGTTTCCAGGCCGCCCTCGCCTCTTCCGTCTCCCGTCCCTCACCCGCCGCGCAGGCCGCAGCCGCCGATACCGGCGTTCCGGCCCCCTTGGTCGCCGCCCCGCCCGCAGCCCAGCACCGCTGATCGTCCAACCCCGCCTCACCCCAACGGAGTTCTTCATGCCCGCGATCGACACCGCGACCGTGTACACCCGCGCCCAGCAGGCCGCCGAGGCCCTCGCCGCCCGCTGGGCGACCCGGGTGGTGCGCGCCGTCCCCCGAACCGGCTCCGCCAGGCCGGCCGAGGTCCTCTCCGCCGCGCCGGTGATACCCTCCGCGACGCTCTACTGGGTCTCCTCCGTGCTGGTGGAGGCCGGTGTGCTCGTCAAGGTGCCGGTCGCGGGCCGCTCCCGCTACGGTCTGGCGCTCACCGACGCTGGGCGGGCGCTGACGCCTGTGTACGACGCCGCACTGGCCTGGGCAAAGCGTCACCCCGCCCGCGGAGCACCGGCGATGGACGCCCCGGAGGTGATCGAGGAGGTCTTCGGGATCCTCGCGAGTCCGCTGGCCGCGCCGCTGCTCGCGGAGCTGTCCTGGCGCGAGTCGATGTCGTACCAGGAACTGACGGCGGTACTGCCCGCCGAGACCCACCGGCTGCTCCACCACCGCCTGGCCGTGCTTGTCCAGCGCGGGCTGGTCACCCGCATCGGCACCCGGCGCACCTACCGGTGGTCGATCAGCACCGCCGGGAACGAGATGGCGAGCGTCTTCGTGGCGCTGTCCGCATGGGCGGAGGAGCGCCTGCACGCCGGGCAGGCCACCGGGGAGCAGGCCGACGAGCCCGCCGTCCCGGCCGACGAGCCGGTGGTCCTGCGAGCGGAGGCCGCCGTGGGTGAGGCGGTGCAGGACGCTCTGTTCGCCGCCATGGGCGAGCGGATGGACACCGCCGGTCTGCGCAGCGCCACGCTGCGCCTGGAGTTCTCCGACGCCCCGGGCCGCCAGGCCGCCCCGGTGCTCGCCGCCGCCTGACTTGGCCCCCGCCTCACTCCTGACCGCCTCGACCCGAAGGCCACACCCTGTCCACGAATCCCGCGCTCCGCCGAGTACTTCAGGCTCCCCACGTCGCCGTGATGCTCACCGCCACCCTCGTGGGCCGGCTGCCCACCGCCATGGCACCGGTCGCTCTGCTGCTCGCCGCCCGCGCCGACCATGCCGGCACCGGCCTGGGTGCCCTGCTCGCCGCCGTGTACGCGCTGACCGGAGCGATCGGCCAGCCGCTGCTGGGCCGGGCCGTCGACCGCACCCGCCTGTCCGTCGTCGCCGTAACCGCAGCCGCTCTGGCCGGAGCGGCGTTCAACGCGCTCGCCCTTGTCGGGCCCGCCCGCAACCCCGCACTGGCCATCGCCCTTGCCGCCGTCGCCGGTCTGGCAACTCCGCCTCTGGAGGCCGGTCTGCGGGCCATGTGGCCACGTCTGCTGGACCGGCGCGACCAGGACGCCGCGTTCGCCCTCGACAGCGCGAGCCAGCCGCTCGTCTTCGTGGCCGGACCGGTCATCGCGACCGTCCTGTGTCAACTGGTCTCGCCCGCCGCGGCACTCAACTTCTGCGCCGCAGCAGGCCTCGCCGGCACCACGGTGGTCGCCACCCGTCGCCCTGCCCGAAGCCGTCAGCCCGCCGGGGAGTCCGTCCACTGGCTCGGCCCGCTGCGCTCGCACGGCCTGCTCGTCCTCCTGGGCGCCGCCACGCTGCTGGGCGTGGCCCTGGGCTCGATGAACGTCTACGCCCTCGCCCTCGCGGACAAGGCCGGCAGCGGCTGGTACGCCGGCCTGGTGCCGACCGCGCTGTCGCTGGGCAGCCTGATCGGCGGGCTGCTGTGGTGGCCCGCCAACCAGGCCCTTCAGAGCGTCGCGATCCTGTTCGCGGCCCCCTTCGCGCCGTTCCTCCTCGCCCCGTCCGGGCCGGGCGCCGTCGCCCTGGCGATCATTCCCGGTCTGTACCTCGCCCGTTGGCTCACGATGGCCTTCCAGCTCGGCGACCGGCTCGCCCCCAGCGGCACCAAGACCGAAGCTGCGGCGTGGCTGATCGCCGTCATCGGCCTCGGAAGCGCGGCCGGCACCGCCCTGGCCGGGCAGTTCGCCGTCCACGGGCCCGAGACGACCGCCACCGTCCCGCTGGCGGGAGCTGTGGGTGCCGCCGTCACGCTCAATCTCGGCCGCCGCCTGATCTCCTCGCCCTCCTGATCGCACCGCGCACCGGCCGCCACGCCGTCGTCCCCGCTCGAACTCCACGTCTGGATCCACTTCTTGACTTTCAGCACCGCCCACATCTCCGCGCCCGTCACGATCGTCTGGGACTGGAATGGCACCCTTCGCAACGACGTCGACGACCACCTCGCCGCTCTGAACGCGACCCTGCCGGACCTCGGCCACACGCCGATCACCCTGGAGCGGTACCGCGCCGAACACCGCTCTCCTATCCGCTCGTTCTACGACGCCCTGCTCGGACGCACCCTGTCCGACCAGCAATGGCACGAGGCGGACAACGCCTTCCTGGAGGTCCTGGACCGGCGCCCGGTCCGTCTCCAGTCCGGCGTGCGGGAGGTGCTGCTGCACCTGCGGGCGCGCGGGGTGCGCCAGAGCCTGCTCTCCCTGGCGCCGCACGAGCGCCTGGTGAAGGAGGTCAGCACGGTCGGCATCACCGGTCTGCTGATGCGTGTCGACGGCCGCCGAGGGCCCTCGGTCCCGAGCAAGGCCCCCGCACTGGCACGCCACCTCGCGGACCTCGGGCCGGACGTCGACCCGGCGCGCACCATCGTCATCGGCGACTCCGTGGACGACGCCGTCGCGGCGCTGTCGGTCGGCGCGATCCCGGTCCTGCACACCCTCGGACTCCACTCCGCCGAGCGGCTGGCCACCGCCGGAGTCCCCGTCGTCGACACGCTGGAGGACGCAGTCGTCCTGGGCCTGGCAACTATCGCCGAGCAGCGGCTGGCCGCCGCATGAGCCCCGCTGCCGGGCGCCCCATCGCCGCGTGGAGGCCGCGGGTACCGGGCAACACGGACCTGGGCACCCGTCTGGTGTGCACCACGCTGTCCGTTGAGCGCGTCCGCGACCTGCCCGGCCATGGGACCGACACAGTCCACGGTGCCATCGCCGATCAACTCGCCTCCGCCGCACTCCGGCTGGACGATGTCCAGACCCGCATCGTCCAGCAGGCGAGCGCCCTCCGCGACGACCTCCAGCGCATCATCGACGGACGCGACGCGGACGAGCCGTCCGTCACCGGCATCCTGCACAGCACCCCTGCTGCGGTCGACCTGCTCTCCGCCCGCCGCACCGAACTCCACCGCGCCCTGACCGGCCTCATCGGGGTCTACCGGACACTTCCGCCGTACGTCCCGAAGCCGACCCCCGCCGTTCGAAGGGAGGCGGCCCGCACCGGCTCCAAGGCCCGGGCCGCCTCCGGCCGCACGCCCTCGACCGAAACGGGCCTGACCGGCGTGACGCCGCTGCTGGACGGACCACGACCCAGGCGGTGACTCACCCACCCGTCCGGCCGTGGGGCGAACCGGCCGGGAAGCCCACAACCACCGGAGGAACGATCCCCGCCAGCGACGGCTCTCAGCCCGACAACACCAAGGAACCCGCGCCCTACGCCGGCGATGCCCTCGTCCAGCGCCATCTCGGCATCAGCCGGAAGGAGCTGTGGCGCAGGCACCCCGACGGGACGGAGGGCGAGTTCGCCGACATCGTCGAGTTCCAGGCCGGCCGCCTCGACTCCGTCGACCGCGACCTGCGGTCCACCGCTGCCGCGATCGGCAAGCGCCTCGCCCAAATCGCCGAGGGCGACCACTACCGGGTGGACACCCTCGGAGCACTCAAGTCCCAGGCCCTGGAGCTGGAGACGCTCGGCGCCCGCTACGCCCAGATGGTCGAGGTCCTGGAGCACTCCATCTCCGCCTACCAGCGCGCCGTGCCGACCGCTTCGGCTGCTGACGACGCCCGACAAAAGGCGGCGCGGGCAGGGTCAGCAGCCGCCAAGCAGCAACCGGGCCCGATCGCTACAGGTGAGGCCGCCCACCCTCAAGCGCCCCTCCCGCAGAACAGGAACCGCCATGCTTGATCCCGAGGGCCTGTGGCCGGACCTCGACCAGTTCGGACTTGACGGCCTGGCGCCCGCCACCGAAGGCTCCTGGGACTCGATGTACATCCTCACCTACTACAGCGAGTCCCCACCGCTGCGAGCCCAGCACACCGCCGGCCACAGCTACTACCTGCTCCTCGACGAACATGCCTGGTCGGGAGACCTGCCCGGCCCGCCCCTGGTCCTGGCCGCCCATGTACACCGCAACAACGGCACGGCCCTCGTCGAGCACTCCTTCCACCCGATGCTCCCGCTCGCCCAGCGCTGGCTCGCCGAACGCGGCGCCGACGCTTCGGCCCTGAAAGTCACCTCCGGCGTGTATGCCCGCCCCACCGACCTCGCCACCGAGCAAGCGGAGGAACGCCTGCGCACCCCGGGCCGCTACGAGGTCCTGGCCCACTTCACCTACGACTGGGAGCCGTCTCCGGGCTGGACCCTCGCCCTCGACCGCCACCAGCTCGATCCCGAGCAGCCGTACCGGATCTTCCACCGCGACGTCGGCCCGTACGCCCTCGACCGGGTCGGTTTCCTGAAACCGCACCCGGAATCGGCCTGCTACACCGTCGCCGAGTACGGCTTCACCTCCCTGCGGGAGGTCGAGGACTGGTGCCGGGTGGCCGACAAGGGGTGGGCCGGCCGGTTCCCCGGCTGGCGGGACGCGCCGCGCTCCTTCGACCGCGTCACGATCCCCGCCCACGACCCCGCTGTCCCGAACCGCACCGCCCGGTCCACCGCAGCCGCCACCCGCACCACCTCCTCCGGCATTGGCGACGACCCCAACCAGCCGCACCACCCTGGAGACGCCCATCGCCGCCCAACCCCTCGACTCTGACGCCGTCGTCCAGGTCAGCCCGCCCACCTCGCTCCGGGCACAGGAGAGCGCCCAGCCCCGAACCCGCTGACCACCCACCGTTTGCCCGAAGGAGTCCACATCCCCGCCGACCTCCCGCGCCCTCGCCGCCGGCCACGCACCGCCGAGGCCCGCACCGTCCAGCTCTCCGTGCGGCTGACCCCCTCCGCGATGCAGGCCATCCGCGAACGTGCCACCACCGAGCGGCTCACCCCGGCCGGATTCGTCGCCAACGCCGCCCTGACCGCAGCGCTGGCCGCCGAACCGGTCGGGCGTCCGGACTCCGACCCGCGACGCCCGCTCGTCGAGGCCCTCGACCGGATCGCCGACGAGCTGCGGGAGGCGAGCGACACCGCACGGGCGAGCGCCGACGTGGACACCGCGGTTGCTGCACTGGCCCTGCTGCCCGCCCTCGGCGAGCGAACCCATGCGGCCCTCGACGCCGTGATGGAGGCCGCGTGATCCCCGACATCTCCACGGGCAATAGCATCCGCCCGCTGCTGGCCTACCTCTACGGCCCCGGCCGCCGTGAGGAGCACGAGGATCCGCACCTCGTCGCCGCCTGGAACCGTCACGGTGCTCCCGATCCGGGCCGCGATCCGGGCGCGACCGTCGGCCGCCTGGCTGCCCGCCTCGACCAGCATGCCCGGCTGCGGGAAGCCGAGTTGGGGACGATGCCCCCGAGCAGGGTGTGGCACTGCTCGCTACGCGCGGCACCGGAGGACCGACTGCTGACCGACGGCCAGTGGGCCCAGGTCGCACACCGGATCGTCCGGGCGACCGGCCTCGCGCCCGAGCGGCGCGCTGGCTGCCGCTGGGTGGCCGTGCGGCACTCCGTCCACCACATCCACATCGCTGCCGTCAGCGTCAGGCCGGACGGTTCCCGCCCGGCCATGCACCGGGACCAGGTGCGCGCCCAGGCCGAGTGCCGGGCGATCGAGGCCGAGTGGGGCTTGCGCCCCGTCAGCCAGGGTCCGCGCGCCACCACCAGCTACCCGACCACCGCCGAGATCATCAAAGCCGAGCAGCAGGGCTGGGCCGAGCCGTCCCGGGTCTGGCTCCAGCAGCGGATGCGTCGCGCGCTCGGAGAGGCCGCCACCGTGGACGACTACGCCACGGCCCTGGTCGCCGACGGCGTCCAACTGCGCTGGCGCACCGACGATTCCGGCACGCGGATCGGATACAGCCTCGCGCGCCCCGGCGACACAGGGACCGGCGGGCAGCTGCTGTATTTCGCTGCCGGCCGCCTCGACTCCGCGCTCACCCTTCCACGCTTGCGCGACCTCCTGCCCACCGCAGCAGCCCACCAGCCGATAGCTGCCACCTCCGGCCCGTAGGCACCCCGGCACCCCGCCCGCCTTGTCGGCCCGCCCCGGCCCGTCCCGACCATGGAGTTCGCCATGTCCCAGCCGCACCGCAAGGCCCAGTCAGGCCAGCTCGCCGCCTCGCTCCTAGCGACGGTCCTCGGCGTGCTGCTGCTCGTCACCGTCGCCCCGGAGGCCTCCGGGGCTGTCCGGGGCGCCGCGGTGGTCGGCGGCCTGCTGCTGGAACTGGTCGGCGTCGGCATGCTCGGTGCGCTCGTCGCCCGATCACGCACCGGCGGGCGCCGGTCGTGACCGCCGTTCTGCTGTCGGCCGGATCAGCCAGGACCGCGTCCGCCGACGCCAGCCGCAGAGCCGACAACGCCCAGCCCCTGCGGCACCGCCGCCCCACGCCCGCACCTGAACCGAGGAACCGCCCCTACTTGCCGACCGTCGCACCGCCCGCCCCATACGTCGTCGCCTCTCCCGCTCACCTCGCTGGCCCCGGCGGGCTGGACATCGCCTACGAGCTAGCCGCCGAGTTCGGCTGGTACCGCCCGTACTACGCCCCGACCAGCACGGTCCTCATCAGCGACCAGGAGGGCCTCGCTCTCCTCCGCGAGGACCGGCAGTGGAACTTGGTGGGCCCCGACTGGCAGGTCCGCTTCTGCGACCGTGTCCCGGCGGAGGTCTCTCTGGCCATCCTTCGTGCGGCAGACGCCGCGGAAGCCGCGCCCGCCCTCCCCGGGCCGCGCATCGTCGGCCATCGCGCCACCGCCGCCATGCTGTCGGCCGGCTGGTCGGCCCACGACCGTGACGGCTACCACCTTGTCGCCGCCCCGGACCGCCGCGCTGCGCTCTCCTTCCCCCTCAACGCCCCCGATCCCACGGTCATGCTGACCGGTGCGGCCCAAAAGGGCGTGTGGACCGTGCAGTTCAGCCCCACCGCGCCCGACGCGCTGCTCACCACGGCGGCCACCACCCTCCTGACGCCCGTGCAGCGCCGCCCCGAACAGCTCCCCGAGCGAGCCCGGGCTCGGCTGAGCTCGACCGCCCTCACCAGCAGCGGCCCGGCGGACCGCCCCGGTCGATCTGCTGCCGCCTGCTCCCGCGGCTCCTCGTCCATCTCCCTGGCCAGCGGCCGGGGCGAGGCCGGACTTCCGGCACCGGCCGAGCGGGCCTCCGCAGCAGCAAGGCCTCCGAGCCGCCGTTGACCGCCAACCGGCCCCGTCCTTCGAATCCTCCAAGCCCCGAACCGAATCGCGGAGAAGTCCTGACCTCGCATCCTCTCCACTCCGTCGCCAACGTCCACGAGGCGGCGGAACCAGCAGAGCGCACAGCCCAGCCGTTCGCGCCGATCCGGCACACCAACACCGGCGAGATCACCACCACCAGCTACAACGCCGCCGCCCGGCGGATCCTGCTCCAGGCCGGCTTCGAGGAGACTCCTGGCTGCACCTGCCCAGCAACGGAAACCAGCACGGACCGCACGCACGGGCCCGCTCGGCAGCCAGCGAGCTGCTCGCCGCCGGCCACCCCGTGCGCCTGGACCGAGCACTCGGCCAGCCGGTGAGCGTCGACGGCACGCCCCTGCCGGGCACGACCGTACAGACCAGCGACAAGACCTCCCACGCCGAGGCCGCCCGCACCGCCCGGCCCAGCCAGGGCCCCGGGCGAACCGGCCCAGACAGACCGCCTGAGCCGGCCGACCTCGCCCCCACGGTCCCGGCAATCCTCCTGCCCCTGTACCTCCGACCGTTGTCGCAGCCCGCTTCGGTGACCGGTGGGAGCGCCCGGACCGGCTCGAACCCACCAACAGCCTCGCCGTGACCGTGCTCCTGATCCTGGCGACCTCCTTGCTCACTGATACCGACATCGACCCGCTGGTCGCCACCGACCGGGAGGTCACCGTCGTCACCCCGTCACCGATCGCGCTGCCGCCGCTACCGCCCGCCGCGCCCCGAACGGTTCCTGCGGCACCTCAACGTCCCCCGAAAACACCGGAGAATCCCATCACCGACGTCACCGAGCCGCTCCTCGCCATTGACGAGGCTCTCCAGGTCGAGGACCTCGAAGCCCACACCGAGGAGGACAAGCGCAGGTGGTGGGAGTTCGCGTACGAGCGGAACATCAGCGTCCTGGCCGTGCAGAACACCACCAACCCGCACACACCGCTGCTGACCGACTCCTACCTCGTCGTCCACGACGGCACCATGACCTGGGACATCCCCGGCTCGAACCAGCTCGCCGGAATCCACGTCCAGCGCGACCTCGGCGCCGGAACGTTCCGGCTTGAGTACCAGCGGGCGCCGATCGTGGCGCTCGCGCAGAACTGGCTCGTCTCCCGCGGCGCGGACCTGGGCCAGGTGACACCGCACGACGAGTGGCTTCCGACCTGCGATCAGGCCAGCCGCGAACTGGAGCAGCGGCTCGCCCAGGCCGGCGACAGGTACTGGATCGCGAACTCGTACACCTCCGACCTCGTTCTGGACCCCGCCCACTCCTCGGGCGGCCCGCCCAGCAGCAACGAGGACCTGGTCTACGACTTCAACACCTGGGTCATCGCCGAGGACCAGCGGCCCGCGGCCGGCGAACACCCCGTCCGGGTGTTCTACGAGGATGTCGACTACCTCGGCCGTACCTACACCCTGCGGGAGGGCGGCTTCCCGGACCTCGATGCGGCCTACGAGTGGACCCGGCGCGCTGGCGCGCCGGACAACCCCCTCCCGCCCGTCGGGGTCGAGAGCGCCCGCAGCGCTGCGGCCCGCGCCACCAGCCCCGCCACCGCTGCCAGCCCTGCCGCGGCCGTGGCCCCGGCCCCGCCCACCACCAATGACCAGACCGTCACCCGCCCCCGCACCCGGTGACGGCCCACCCCCAGGTGTGCCAACTCTGCCCGCACGCAAACCCGTTGGAGGATCCTCGCTTTGACCACACCCGGACCGCCCGTCAAAACGGCACACGCCAAGCCCGGCGAACTGCGGGCCAAGGTGGCCCGAATGTTGGCCGACCGGCCGGCAGACCCACTCACCATCGGGGAGATATCCAAGGCCCTGGGCCACTCCCACGGTGCTGTCCAGCAAGCGGTCACGACCCTGGTGCGACGCGGCGAGGCCGACCAACTCGGCGCCGGAAAGCAGTTCCGCGCGAACGGGAAGACCGCCGCAGCCGCGCAGGCCGCGGTGATCAGCCCACCGGGCACCCACTCTCCCCGCGCCCAAGCGGCCATGGCCCGCATGACCCCTCCCGCAGCGACCACGCCCAAGCAGCCCGGCCCGATCCGCCGCGCGGGCGGCCAGCTCTACCACCCCCGGGAGCTGGCCGACCTGCCCGACGTCGAGGCGCTGAATCGCTTGCGCGACGCCGACGTGCCAGTGCTGCTCTACGGTCCCCCGGGCACCGGCAAGACGAGTTTGGTCGAGGCCGCGTTCCCGGACCTGATCACCGTCGCCGGCGACGGCGACACCACGGTCGGCGACCTGATCGGCGATTACACGCTGGACGACAGTGGGGGCTACGTCTGGCAGTACGGTCCGCTGGTCACCGCGATGACCGAGGGTCGAGCCCTGCTGATCGACGACGCGACCCTGATCTCGCCCAAGGTCTTGGCGTCGATGTATCCGGCGATGGACGGGCGCCGCCAGATCCAGGTCAAGGCGCACAAGGGGGAGACCGTCCAGGCCAAGCAGGGCTTTTTCGTGGTCGCGGGCCATAATCCGGGCGTGCACGGCGCCGTTCTGACGGAGGCGCTGGCGAGCCGGTTCAGCGTGCAGATCCAGGTCGGCACGGACTACGACTTGGCCCTGGCTCTGAAGATCGACGCCCGGGTGGTCCGGGTCGCCCGAAACCTCGCCCGCCAGGTCGAGCTCGGCGAACTGGGCTGGGCGCCCCAGCTGCGGGAGTTGCTCAGTTATCAGAAGGCCGAGGCGGTCCTCGGCACCAAGGCCGCGCTCGGAAACCTCGTCGGGATCGCTCCTCTGGAGGACCGGGACGCTGTTGCTGCTGCCGTCAGCAAGATTGCCGGCGTCCAGCAGGTCGCGCCGCTCACCCTGGGCCGGCAGCTCTCCGCTTCGGCCGCCCAGCAGCCGCCAGGCAGCACCAGCTCCGCCCAACGGGGCCGCTCGCGATGAGCGCCCACCACCACATCCAGTCCTCCGCCACCACGCCCGAGGACGACGCCGACCTCGCGCGCTGGGACGACGACGGCGCCCCGCCCGCACAGCCACCTTCTTCCCCGGCCACGTGGCTGCGCGTGGGAGCCGAACTCGGCGATCGGCTGGTCGCCCTGTCCGGCCGCCAGGACCTGCTCGTCACCTGCCGCCCCGGCACCCGCTCCGGGGCACCCGCCGCCTACTTCCCCCACCTGGCGGAGATCGAGTTCGACGCCGGTCTGTTCGCCCCCCTCCAGCCCCACGAGGTCCGTCCGCGGATCGTGGGCGACGAAGAGCACTATCCCGCTGCCTGGGGAGTTTTCGTGCACGAGGCCGCCCATGCGGCCCACTCCGTATGGGAGCCGCCCGCCGACGCGGAAGCCCGCGTCGTCAAGGCCGCGTTCCTGCTGGAGGAGAGCCGTGCCGAAGGCGCCCACCTGACCAGGCGGCCCACCGACCGCAGGTACCTGCGCACCAGTGCCCGGACCCTGGTCATGCCCGACATCGCCAACCCCGCCTTCCAAGGCGCCGAGCACGCCGCCGGCGTGGCAGCCCTGATACTCGGCCGCCGGGACGCCGGCATCCTGGACGCCGGCGAGACCAAGGCCGTCGCCGATCTGTGCGAACGGGTCCTGGGTGCCGACCTGCTGGCCACCCTCACCGGCATCTGGACCGCAGCCCACCGGTGCGCCGACCACGACGCCACCACCATGCTCGCGCACGCCCAGGACTGGTGCGACGCCCTGGACACCGCTGCCCCCGCCCAGCCCGTGCCGGAGGACCTCACCGATCTGCTGTCCGCCGCCGTGACGGTCGTCGCGGACAACATGGACGCCAACGACGCCGCCGACCTCGCGGCACAAGCCGCCGCGGACAACGCCCTGGCCTCGCGGGCCAAGGCACAGGCCCAGGACCGCGCCCAGCAGGCCGGCCAGCGACGCAAAGCCGCCGCCACCGCCAAGTCGGTCTTCAACCCCCGCGGCACCACCGTGCGCCCCGACGGCACACCGGCGCCCCACGGCAGCCCGATCACCGGCACCCGCCAGCCCACCGCCGCCGAGCAGAGCGCCGCCGCGCGCCTGAGCCGCGCCCTTCGCGCCGCCGCCTACCGCGAACGCACCGAGGAGCGGACCACCAGCCCCACCCCGCCCGGCCGCCTCAACATGGGCCGGGCCCTCGCCCGCGACGCCCAGCGCGCCGCCGGATCGATACCCACCGCAGAACCGTTCACCGCCACCCGCCGCCGCAACTCCCCCACCCCACCGCTGCGCGTGGGCATCGCCGTTGACGTCTCCGGCTCCATGAGTGCCGCCTGCAAACCCGTCGCGTCCGCTGCCTGGATCGTGGCCCGCGCAGCGGCCCTGACCGACCCCGACTCCCGCACCGCCACCGTCGCCTACGACCATGATCTGACCGCACTCACCCGACCCACCCACCGGGCGCCAGAGCGCGTGACGACGTTCGATGCCAACGGCGGCAGCCACAACCTCGGCGACGCCATCGACGCACTCGACCACGGCCTCGACCTCAGCCGCCCCGGCACCGGCCGCCTCCTCGTGATCGTCACCGACGCCCATTACTCCGGCGGCGAAACCGCTCAGGCCGTCACCCGCATCAAACGCCTCACCGCCGCCGGCTGCGCCGTACTCCAGCTCACCCTCACCCAGGAATCCCTCCACCTGCCAGGGACCACCCTGCTTCACCTGCCCCGGCCCTCCAGCGCCCCCGCCGCCATCGCCAAGGCCGCCACCGACGCCATCCGCAAAACACGCTGAGACGCCGTCACACGACCGCGATGATCAGACGCAGAAGCCCCTGACCGCCAGCTGCGCCAACTTCACCAAGACGAGTGGTCCACCACCGGCCAGGCTCACCGAGACTCCGCCGGGTTCGTCGAGGCAGGACACCAACGCCCAGGCCCAGCCGATCATTCGGCTGGGCCTGCATGCGTTCGCCCGCGGCAGACAACCAGCGGAAGAAGCCCGACAGGACTACGCGAAGCGGGGCACTCCAAGCAAACATGGACGACCGCCCACCCGCTGCGAGGAAGGTGCTCCCTCCTGTCCATCGTGCTCTCCGCCCCGCCCGTGCCCGGTCTCCGCCCCGGCGACGCGATCCCCCATCGAGCCTGGCTGCTCGGCGAGGGAAATCCGAACGACCTCAACGCCTTTCTGTATGAGCACGGTTGGTCCTGGGTGATCGACGCGGACGGCGGACTGCACGCCGCGTCCCCGTGCACGCGGGTGTACCTCGGCTACCAGCCGGACAACCCGAACGTCGACACCTGGATCATCGCGTTGAGCGGCACCGCCCGGCAGGACGGCTGGCGTGCCGGCTTCAACCGCCACACCCCCGTCGAGATCGTCCTCGCCGCGCTGCAAGCCCTCGTCGAGCACCCGGGTCGCTGAACCCGCTTGCCTCCCCACTGCCCTTACCTCCGCACGAAGGGGTCCTCATCTCCAACCTGCGCTTCAACCGAAACCGCCGCCGACTCCTGCACCGCATCGAGGCCGCCGAGTGGCTGACCGGCTGCGCCGTCTACGTCAGCCTCCTGCACGCGGTGATCCTCTGGCCCTCCTGCGCGCTGCTCTCCGCCAGTGCTGCCATTGGCGCCGCTCAACTTGCGGTGGTCTACCTCCTGCTGTGGTCGATGCCCCCGCTTGTCGCCGACACCTCCACCCCGCGCCTTCCCCGCCCCCGCCGACCGATCCGGTGACCCGCCGGGCGTCGGGCCCCTGCGCCCGGCGGCCAGCCACGGCGCTCCCGCGTCGCGCCATCCCACCGACCTCGGAGGCGAGTTGCCCGACGACCCCGATCACCCCGGTCTCGACCGCACCCCGGCAGCTGCCAGTCGCGCCTTCGGCACCGCCTACGGCCCGCCGGACAAGGACGGCCTCCGTACGCGCTTCAGCGTCATCGGCTATCTCGCACCGGCCGATCGCTACCTGATCGTCCCGCTCGGCAACCGGATCACCGTCCGAGCTGACGGGCCCCTCCCGCCGCAGGGCCACAGCGGCTGGGTCTGCCCCGACGACCTGCACGAGCTCGTCGTCGCCCACCCGGTCCGCACCCGGAGCGGAGGCCGGACCATCTGCCACCACCACGTCGTGCCCACAACGCCCCCGACCGGATGCCGCACCTGCCTGATCCGCCCGCCGCAACCAGGCTGCCGCTTCTTCCGCACCTCCCACTACGCTCCCATCTCCGAGGAGGAGTCCTGATCTTCGTCCCTGCCACCCGCCGTCAGCTGCGCCGCTCCGCGGTGATGCTCACTCCGGTCGTCGCGTTCTACGGGGTGACCGCCGTCGCGTGCGCGACCCTGCACCGGCCCGCCGCGACCGCCTTCGGGCTGTTCGGGCTCGCGAGCGGCGTCCTCGTTCTCTACTGGATCGCCCGAAGCCTGGACCGCGATGCGGACCGCAGGGTCCGCGGGTGGCTTGCCGCTCGCGACGCGGCTCGGGTGGAGCAGATCGCCTCCGGGACCGGTCTGCGCCCGGCCACGGTGAGACTGAGCCTGGCCAGGCTCACCGCCTCAGGCGCTGTCGTCGCCCGGGCGGAGGCGGCGGTCTACCGAACCGCCAGGTGAACCTGCACCCGGGAACGCCGAAGGGCGGTGCGGCACGAGGGGTTCGTCCTCGTGCCGCAC